>JBDTUO010000096.1:0-8593 GCA_040007675.1 Rubrivivax sp. | reverse complement strand
GGCCAAGGCCACCGACAAGATCTACTACCGGCACTCGGGTTACCCGGGCGGCATCCATGCGACGTCCTTCAAGGACATGCAGGCCAAGCATCCCGGACGTGCGCTCGAAAAGGCGGTCAAGGGCATGCTTCCCAAGGGCCCGCTCGGCTACGCGATGGTCAAGAAGCTGAAGGTGTATGCCGGTGCCACGCATCCGCACACCGCCCAGCAGCCCAAGATTCTCGAGCTTTAAGGGACGGCGATGATCGGACTTTGGAATTACGGCACCGGCCGACGCAAGTCTTCGGTGGCACGGGTGTTCATGAAGAAGGGCAGTGGCGCCATCATGATCAACGGCAAGCCGGTCGAGGAGTACTTCGGCCGCCAGACCTCGATCATGATCGTCAAGCAGCCGCTGCTGCTGACGGCCAACGATGCCGCCTTCGACATCAAGATCAGCGTCAAGGGCGGCGGTGAGTCGGGCCAGGCTGGCGCCGTGCGCCACGGCATCACGCGCGCGCTGATCGACTACGACGCCGCGCTCAAGCCCGACCTGAGCCGCGCCGGTTTCGTCACGCGCGACGCGCGCGAGGTGGAGCGCAAGAAGGTCGGCCTGCACGGCGCGCGCCGTCGCAAGCAGTTCAGCAAGCGCTGATCCGCCGGTCGGCCGACCGGGTCGGCCGCTGTGCGGGCACCGGGCCGCCCTGCGCGGCCCGTGTCGTTTCCGCGCGATGCCCGCACCCCCAGGGCGGGGAACCCCGGCGCCGGGGCCACCGCCGTGGGCGGTGTGTGCGAAGATCGGAACACGACCGCCGGGTGCATGGCACCCGGTCGGTGGCTGCAGCGAGCTTGAGAGCCGCTGACTGGCCCCGATATAGACTCCTTAGAACCCCGCGAGGACCTCCCGATGAGCGCACTGGCAGAAACAAGCACCGTTGTTTCCACCCCCGTTGACGAGATGCCGTCGCCGCTGGTCTTTACTGACAGCGCCGCGGCCAAGGTCGCCGATCTGGTAGCCGAGGAAGGCAACCCGGATCTGAAGCTGCGCGTGTTCGTGCAGGGCGGCGGCTGCTCCGGCTTCCAGTACGGATTCACCTTCGACGAGGTGGTCAACGAGGACGACACGGAGATGTCGAAGAACGGCGTCACGCTCCTGATCGACGCGATGAGTCTTCAGTACCTGATGGGCGCCGAGATCGACTACAAGGAAGACCTGCAGGGCGCGCAGTTCGTGATCAAGAATCCGAACGCGACCACCACCTGCGGCTGCGGCTCGTCGTTCTCCTGAGCGCTCGTCAAGCGCCCGCGCCACCGGCCGGGACCAGAGCCGACATGGGTCGGCAAACTCATTCGGCCGGGTAGAGCGCTCCGAGCCGGCGCGCACCACGCGCCCCGGTGACGCTCGGCAGGTTGCCGGGCCGGCCTTCGATGAAGGCGTGCGCCAGCCACGCAAAGGCGAGCGCCTCGACCTGATCCGGCGGCACGCCTTCGGCGGCGCTGCTCGCGACATCGACGCCCGGCAGCTCCGCCGCCAGCGCCCGCATCAGCGCGCCATTGAACGCGCCTCCGCCGGCCACCCGCAGGACGGCCGTTGTCGGCGCGGTCCGCAGCAGTGCCTCGACGCTGCTGTGAACGGTCAGCGCCAGCAGCGTGGCCTGCACCGTCTGCGCGTCCAGGCCCTGGCCTCGGCGGTCCAGCCGCTGCTTCAGCCAGCGCGCGTGGAACAGGTCGCGGCCGGTGCTCTTCGGCGGCGCGAGGTCGAAATACGGATCGGCCAGCAGTTCGGCGAGCAGCGCCGCATCGGGTGTGCCGGCAGCGGCCCAGGCGCCGTCGGCGTCGAACGGCTGACCGTTGTGCACCTGTGTCCAATGGTCCATCAGCGCGTTGCCAGGCCCGGTGTCGAACCCGAGCACGGCGCCGCTGGCCGGCAGCAGGCTCAGGTTGGCGATGCCGCCGACGTTCAGCACTGCCACGGCCAGCCCCGGCCGCGCGAAGCACTCCGCGTGGAACGCCGGCACCAGCGGCGCGCCCTGGCCACCCGCGGCGAGGTCGCGGCTGCGCAGGTCGCACACGACGTCGATACCGCAGCGTTCGGCCAGCAGTGCGCCGTTGAGCAACTGGCTCGTGTAGCCGCCGAAGCCGTCTGCCCCCGGCCGATGGCGCACGGTCTGGCCATGCGCGCCGATCGCGCGGACCCCGGAAGGGGCGATGCCGGTGGCAGCACAGAGCGCGGCGACGACATCGGCATACGCGGCGGCGACGCCGTTGGCCGCCAGCGCCGCGCGATGCAACTCGTCGACGCCGCCGGGCTGGTTCAGCGCCAGCAGCGCGTCGCGCAAGGGCGGCTCGAAGGCACGGTGCGCGTGGGCGCGCGAGCGGGGGGTGCCGCCCCCGCCGCCGGGGTCGAATTCGACCAGAACCCCGTCGACGCCGTCCAGCGAGGTGCCGGACATGAGACCGATGTACAGCGGCATGCGCGGGGCGGCGGTGGGCTTTCAGGGGCGTGTCGGCCCGCGCCGCAGTGGCCGAGGGCCGGCAGCGGGCGGGGCGAGGCTACTCGGCCTCGGCGCGCACGCCGAGCATCGACTCGGCGATCGCGAGCTGGCCGCGCAGACCAGCTGCAACGGCGAGGAACTCGGGCTTGCGTGCGGCCGGCAGCGCGATCGCTTCGGACGCGCGCGCGATGCGAAGCGGGTCCTCTACGCCACCGTCGACGCGGAACTCGAAATGCAGGTGCGGGCCGGTGGCCCAGCCGGTTGCGCCGACGGCGCCTATCGTCTGGCCCTGTTCGACGCGTTGCCCGACCGTGACGCCGATCCGGCTCATGTGGGCGTAGAAGGTGCTGCGGCCGTTGCTGTGCTTGACCTCGACGGCGTTGCCGTAGCCGTTCTGCCAGCCAGCGAAGCCGACCACGCCGTCACCGACGGTGCGGATCTCGGTGCCGCTCGGCGCGCCATAGTCGACCCCCTTGTGGGCACGCCAGGTCTGCAGCAGCGGGTGGAAGCGCATCGCGAACCCGGAGGTCACGCGTGAGAACGCCATCGGGCTGCTGAGGAATGTGCGCTGCATGCTCAGCCCGTCGGAGCCGAAATAGCCGCCTTTTCCGCCCGCGGTCGGGAACCAGATCGCTTCGTGGTGTTCGCCGGCGTTGACGAACTGGGCCGCACGCACCCGGCCGGCACCGTCGTTCCAGGTGATCGGCTGGCCGTCAGCGGTCAGCGCCTCGTAGACGACGCTGAAGGTGTCTCCGGGGCGCAGATCGCGCTGGAAATCGATGTCGTTGGAGAACACCTCAGCGAGCTGGGCCGAGATGCCGTCCGGGATGCCCGCCTCGTCGGTCGCCGCGAAAAGCGAACTGCGGATCGTGCCGCTGCCGAGCCGAACCTGGGTCTGCAGCGGTGCGTTGTCCAGCCGCGCCTGCCACTGGCCGCTGACGCGTTCGAGGGTCAGCCGCGTGAACGTGGCGGCGGTCTGTTCCCCGCGCTCGGCCGGGTAACGCGCGATCATCTGCACGAGGTGGTCACCGTCGCCGGTCTGCACCTGCACCATCTTGCCTGCGCGGCCCTGGAGCACCCGTCGTGCAGTCGGATCCTTGCGCAGGAAGGCAGCCGCCTCGTCGTCGACAACGCCCAGGCGCGCGAGCAGGGCTTCAGGCGTGTCGGCACTGCGCGTCAGGTCGGCGCGGGTGAGTTCGAGGTCGTAGGAGGCCAGTGCCTCCAGTTGCGGGCCGATGTCGTCGGTAGCGACCACTTCGACCACGACGCGGCGGGGCAGGTCGGCGGCGTCCGGCGCCAGCGGGGCGATGCCGAAGGCGACGGCGGAGAACCCGGCCAACGCAGCCACGACACTGCCGTTGACCAGGCGTCGGTGCCGGCGATGCAGCACAGCGATCTGCTGGGCCCAATGCTCGAGCGTAGCCAACGAATGGAATTCCTCTTCAGTGAGCGCCACTACAATGCGCAACGGGGCACACGGAAAGCCCGCGCCACACGTCGCCAATGCACTGACGCGGTGCGCCCACCCCCGAATAAGGGGGGAATTATAGGCACAGGGCACTGCGCCGCTATCCAAGAAACCCCGCAATCCCCTCGTAAACCTTTCGGCCCCCGCGCGCGCCTGCCCGAATTGCCTTCCCACACCCCGTCCGACGTCACCGGATCGCCCGCTGCGGCGCCGCTGTCAGACGCCGTGCGTCACGCGCTGGAGGTCACGCGGCGCGGCTGCGACGAACTCCTGCCCGAGGCCGACTGGATCGCCAAGCTCCAGCGCAGCGAAGCGAGCGGCCGGCCGCTGCGGGTCAAGCTCGGGCTCGATCCGACGGCGCCGGACATCCACATCGGCCACACCGTGGTGCTGAACAAGATGCGCCAGTTGCAGGACCTGGGGCACACGGTGATCTTCTTGATCGGCGACTTCACGTCGATGATCGGCGATCCCTCGGGCCGCAACACCACGCGGCCGCCGCTGACGCGCCAGCAGATCGAGGCCAACGCGACGACCTATTACGCGCAGGCCAGCCTGGTGCTCGACCCGGCGAAGACCGAGGTCCGCTACAACTCCGAGTGGAGCGACCCGCTGGGCGCGCGCGGCATGATCGAGCTGGCGGCAAGGTACACGCTCGCCCGCATGCTCGAACGCGACGATTTCACGAAGCGCTTCAAGGCCGGCCAGCCGATCTCGATCCACGAGTTGCTGTACCCGCTGATGCAGGGCTACGACTCGGTGGCGCTGAAGTCGGATCTCGAACTCGGCGGCACCGACCAGAAGTTCAACCTGCTGGTCGGCCGCACGCTGCAGCAGGAGGCCGGGCAGGAGCCGCAGTGCATCCTGACGATGCCGCTGCTCGAGGGGCTGGACGGCGTCGAGAAGATGTCCAAGAGCAAGGGCAACACCATCGGCATCACCGACGCGGCGCCGATGATGTTCGCCAAGGTGCTGTCAATCAGCGACCCGCTGATGTGGAAGTACTTCTCGCTGCTGTCGTTCCGCAGCGAAGCCGAGATCGCAGCGCTGCGGGCCGCGACCGACGCCGGGCGCAACCCCAAGGACGCCAAGGTGCTGCTGGCGCGCGAGATCACCGAGCGCTTTCACGGCCGTGCCGCCGCCGATGCGGCCGAAGCTGATTTTGCCCACCGCGCAGCCGGCGGGGTGCCCGACGACATTCCGGCACTGACGCTGGGCGGCGCCCCGCTGGCGATCGGCGCGCTGCTCAAGCAGGCCGGCCTGGCACCGAGCACGAGCGAGGCGACGCGGCTGATCGCGCAGGGTGGCGTGCGCATCGACGGCGCCGTCGTCAGCGACCGGGTGCTGAAGGTGGCGGCCGGCACCTGCACAGTGCAGGTCGGCAAGCGCAAGTTCGTGCGCGTGACGCTCGTCTAGCGGCCCGGCCCGGCCCGGGGCCCGGCGCGGCGCGCGAGCGCGGCCACAATGCCCCGGTGCGGGTCGCGTCCTACCTCAAGCTCTCGGTCGCCGTCGCGCTGGCGACGATTGCGCTGAAGAGCGGCGCATGGTGGCTGACCGGCTCGGTCGGTCTGCTGTCGGACGCGCTCGAGTCGGGGGTCAACCTCGCCGGCGCGCTGTTCGCGCTCACGATGGTGACGCTGGCCGCCCAGCCGGCCGACGAGGAACACCCCTACGGCCACCACAAGGCCGAGTACTTCTCGAGCGGCTTCGAGGCGCTGTTGATCCTGGTCGCCTCGCTCGCGATCCTGTGGGCCGCGTTCGACCGCTGGCGCCATCCGCAGCCGATCGAGCAGCTCGGGCTGGGCCTCGCGCTGTCGGTCATCAGCTCGGTGCTCAACGGCGCGCTCGCCACCGCGATGCTGCGCAAGGCACGCGAGAAGCGGTCGATGGCCCTCGAGGCCGATGCCCGCCACCTGTTCACCGATGTCTGGACCTCGGCCGGCGTCGTTCTCGGCCTGCTGGCGGTCACGGCCACCGGCTGGTTGTGGCTGGACCCGCTGATCGCCGCGGCGGTGGCGCTGAACATCCTGCGCGAGGCGGTGTCGCTGATGCGGGCCTCGGTCGACGGCCTGATGGACCATGCGCTGGAAGCCGACGTGCTGGCGCGCGTCGAGCAGACACTCGCTGCGTTCCGCACCGAGCACACGATCCGCTTCGACCACGTGTCCTCGCGTCGCGCCGGCCAGCGTCGTTTCGTCGACCTGCACATGCACATGCCCGGCGCCTGGTCGCTCGGGCGCGCCGCCGCGCTGCGCGCTGCGGTAGAGCAGGCGTTGATGGGCGCGGTGCCGGGTCTGCGCACGACGATCCAGCTGCTGCCGATGGACGTCGAGCCGCACCTCGGCGACGACGACGCTTCGCCGGGGTCGCCCTGATGCCGGCAGCGGGCGCCTAGTGCTGGCGCTCGTGCAGCGCGTCATGCAGGCGCGCGTCGAGGTGGAGGGCGAGACGGTCGCCGAGATCGGACCCGGCCTGCTGGTTCTCGTCTGCGCGGAGCCGGCGGATCCGCCGGCGTCGGCCGTGCGACTCGTCGACCGGCTGCTCAGGCTGCGCATCTTCGCCGACGCCAGCGGGCGCATGAACCGCAGCCTGCAGGAGGTCGCCGGCGGCCTGCTGCTGGTGCCGCAGTTCACGCTCGCCGCGGACCTCACGAGTGGCCAGCGGCCGGGCTTCAGCGGCGCGGCGCCGCCGGCACAGGCGCGCGTGCTGTTCGACGCCGTGGTCGCCGCCGCCAGCGCGCGCCACGCGCCGGTCGGCAGCGGCGTGTTCGGAGCCCACATGCAGGTTCATCTGGTCAACGACGGTCCGGTGACGATCCCGCTGCAGCTGCGCTGAGGCGCCGCCGCGACGTTTGGCACCGGAGGCTACGCCGCCGCGTGCGCCGACATGCCGCCGTCGAGGTGATCGGCCAGCACCCGCGCAGCGTGCAATGCGGTGCGGCCGGCGCCGTCGGCGATCTGGTGGCGGCAGCTCGTGCCGTCGGCGACGATGATCGCGTCGGGCGCGGCGCGCACGGCCGGCAGCAGGCTCAGCTCGGCCATCTGCATCGACACCGCGTGGTGCGCCGCCTCGTAGCCGAACGCACCGGCCATGCCGCAGCAGGAACTCTCGATCACCGAGACGTCGGCGCCCGGGATCAGGCGCAGCGCCGCCGTCACTGGCGGCATCGCACCCGCGGCCTTCTGGTGGCAGTGGCCATGCACCCGCAGCGGCGCGGCCGCCGGGCGCAAGCGCAGCGTCAGTCGCCCGGCAGCGGCCTCGCGCGCGATGAATTCCTCGAACAGCAATGCCTGCGCTGCGAGCCGCGCCGCGGCCGGCCCGAGCCCCATCACGAGGTACTCGTCGCGCAGCGTCAGCAGGCACGAGGGCTCCAGCCCGACGACCGCGATGCCGGCGTCGACGAAGGGCGCGCAGGCGTCCAGCAATTCACGCGCTCGCACCCTGGCGTCGTCCACCAGCCCGACCGCCAGCCGCATGCGGCCGCAGCACAACGCGCCGCCGTCGGGCCGCGTCGCGGCGTGCACCGCGTAGCCGGCCGCCTGCAGCACCCGCACCGCGGCGACCACGTTCTCGGTCTCGAACCAGCCGTTGAAGGTGTCGACGAAGAGCACGACGCCGCGCTGGTCGCGCGCGGCGGCGGCCAGCACGGTGGCGCGGTCCACCAGCCCCAACCGCGACGCTTGGGCGGGGAAGGGGTCGCGCCGAAAGACCGGCAACTTCCGCCGTGCCGACAGCCCGAGCCAGCGCTCGCTCAGCCGCGCGGCTCCGGGCAGGCGGTCACGCAGGTTGAACAGGCCCGGCCAGCGGCTGCCCCAGCGCGCCAGCTCCGGCAGGTGCGCGAGCAGCCGGTCCTTCAGTGACACGCCCTTCAGGGCGGCGCGCTGGGCGGCGAACTCGAGCTTCATGCGCGCCATGTCGACGCCGGTCGGGCAGTCGCGCTGGCAGCCCTTGCAGCCGACACACAGCTCGAGCGCGGCAGCCACCGCATCCGACGTGAAGCCGCCGTCGAGCTGGCCCGACAGCGCCAGCCGCAGCGTGTTGGCGCGACCGCGCGTCAGGTGCTGCTCGTCGCGCGTGACGCGAAAGCTCGGACACATCGTGCCGGCGTCGAACTTGCGGCAATGGCCGTTGTTGTTGCACATCTCCACCGCCTTGGCCAGGCCGCCGGTGGTGTCGCCGCCGCTGCCCGGCGCGGTGATCCCTTGGGTGACCGGGTCGTTCTGCACGTTCCACGCCGACCAGTCGAACGCCGGCGTCAGCGGGATGGTCCGGTAGGTGGGCGGGAAGCGGAAGAGCGCCGTGTCGTCCATGCGCGGCGGGTCGATCATCTTGCCGGGGTTGAGCAGATTGCCAGGGTCGAAGTGCTGCTTGATCGCGCGGAACGCGTCATCGAGCGCCGGGCCGAACTGCCAGCGGATCCACTCACCGCGGCACAGTCCGTCGCCGTGCTCGCCGCTGTAGGCCCCCTTGAAGCGCCGCACCAGCGCCGACGCCTCCTCGGCGATCGCGCGCATCTTTGCCGCGCCGCCGTCCGGCCCGGCCCGCCGCAGGTCGAGGATGGGCCGCACGTGCAGCGTGCCGACCGACGCGTGCGCATACCAGGTGCCGCGCGTGCCGTGGCGCGCGAAGACCTCGGTCAGCGCGTCGGTGT
>JBDTUO010000095.1:0-8632 GCA_040007675.1 Rubrivivax sp. | reverse complement strand
TCGTCCACGCTCAGCACCGCCAGCATGGCGTGAACTTCGATTACGCTGGTCTTCATCGTGTTTCCTTCTTGCTCCTGCTCGATGGTCTGTAAATGCCATGGAGCCTGCGCAGCATCTCCTGCACGTCGGCCGATTGCATGGCTGCCTGGGCAGTCCTCAACACGGGTGGCCAGCCAAGCGCGTTGCGTTGTGAAGCGGTCGCTGTCGTCATGGTGATCTCCTGCAGAGCAGTTGCTTGCCATTCAAAGTGGCTGGGTCAAGCTGCCACATGCGTGTGACTTCGAGGCACAGCCAGCGGCCCTAATTTTTTCCGGCGGCTGTGTCCGGTCGGGCGTCGCCGGCAGGCACCTCAGCCAGCGCGGCTCGCGGCGTATCCGGCGTGGTCGATAACGCCGCCGTGACCGGCGCTGCCGTATCCGCAGAGCCCTCGGCCGCAGGTGCGCTGGCGGCACTCGTCGGTGCTGCCGACTTGGGAGATTCGGACGGCGCGGGGGGTGGTGTATGTCCAGCGTGGCCCGCGTCCGCTGCGGTACCAGCGGGCGTGGCCGCGTCATGGTTGCGTTGGCGCACGGCCGACTTGATATCGGTCGCTTCGAGCTGTGTCTCGTCATAGCGCACGGTGGCGTTGCCGGCAGCGAAATTCACGGTCACGCTCTGCACACCGGGCACCTCGCCGATCCGCTTTTCGACTTCGTCGACGCTGAATACCGACAGCATGTCGTGCACTTCAATGGCGCTGGTTTTCATAGTGATTCCTTTTGAGGAGTGGTGGACAGCGCGCCAAGCGCGGCAACTGTGGGGCAGATCGTGGACATGATCGAAGTTCGCTTCACGCGATAGATGCTTGGTTTCCCAGCGATGGTACGAAGCGCGGCGTCTGCGCGGCGTAGGTCTCGTAAGCTGTGCCGAACTGTTCGAGGTCAGCCGCAGATACATCACCAGCGGGAGGGGGAACATCAACAGGGTCAGCACGGTCGGCCACTGAAGCAGGAAGCCCCGCAGGACAGTTGGATGCCTTTTGAGGATGCCGACGCGGTTCCTGACTCCGAGCCCGTACCCAGGTACGGAGTCAAGGCGATCGGAATGGGGGACGCGAAACGCGGAGTGCATCACTCCGCTGCGGTCCCCGGCGGTGGCTAAAGTGCCAGTCGCGAGAAGAGAACTCTGATGGGCGGCCCGTGTTCCGGGAGCCGGAAGTCGTGGGCTCGACCAGGCGCAGGCGCAACGCGCACGTCAGCGTCCCACGCGGCGGCCACAAACGGCGCCAGCCCCGGGTCGGCCAAGTCGAAACTGGATGTGTGCGTCAGCAGGGTCTGAGAACCGTCATCGCATGCCTTCAGGCAGGATTCCTTGGCGGACGCGGGGGCGGACTCGCCGTCGTAGTGGGTGAGGCCTGCCTGATGGCCGGCACTGCCCAGCGCTGTGCCTGTGGTGGACGGATGCGCGAGCGGTGAACCGTGGTCGTGGGCTCCGCGTACCTCCAGCAGGCAGGCGTTGGCCAGGCCCGACGCCAGGGCGAACAGCCACACGAACAACATCGCGCAGGCGGTGTTGCGCCTGGTGCGGGTGTTCGGGAGTGACGGCATGTTCGGCATTGGGTGCGGGCGATCAACCCCGCAGGTCGTTGTCGTTGGATGAGCAGGCGTGCATCCAGGCGCTGCGTTCCGACTTGCCGCTGGTGATGCGCCCCTTCTTTGCGGCGGTGTCTTCTTGAAGTGTCAAGACGCCTCCGTAGACAGTTCTTCTTCGAGCATGCACGGATCAGCGGCGGCCGTCTGTGCGTTGCCGCACCAAGGAGTGGATTCACGTCGCCCAGTGCAGGCAGATCCATCAATGGAGCAAAGTGACTTTTTCAGTCCGTCATCTTGTCGACCTCCGCTTGCAGACCTGCGTCATGAGACTCGCTTCTGCGGTCCATGAAGCCAGCGGCGACCCGGCAGATCGCGGCGCAGGCCTTGCGAGTTGCTTTCGACTGCGGACGGGCGGAGTTCTTGTCGCCGTGTCCTCCAACCTCCAACCCGCGCGCGAAGGCCGCGCTGCCGCGCCGCTCACGGCGCGTGGTAGCCGTGACCGGCCTTGACCTTGCCGCGAAACACCCAGTACGACCACGCGACGTACGACAGTATGACGGGCAGCAGGAACAGGGTTCCGAGCATCAGGAACGCCTGTGCCTTCGGCTCGACCGCGGCCTGCGCGAGCGTGATCGACGGCGGCACGATGTAGGGCCAGAGGCTGATCACCAGTCCGGTGAACGACAGGAAGAAGAGGCCGAACGAGCAGAGGAAGGGCAGCACGTCGCGACCGTGCCTGAGGCTTCGGAACAGCACCACGGCAAGCAGCAGCGTCAGCACCGGCACGGGCAGGAAATAGAAAAGGTTCGGCAAGGTGAACCAGCGCTCGGCGATGCGCTCGTGCGCGATCGGCGTCCAGATGCTCATCAGGCCGATGAAGATCAGCACGCCCCAGAGGCAGCGTTGCGCCATCGAGCGGGCCCACGCCTGCAACTCGCCTTCTGTCTTCAGCACGAGCCAGGTGGCGCCCTGGAGCGCATAGCCGAACACCAGGCCCAGCCCGGTGAGCAGGGGAAAGGGCGAGATCCAGTCCCAGCTCGACCCCATGAACTCGCGGCCTTCGACCGGGAACCCCTGGATGAAGTTGCCGAGGATCACGCCCTGCGCATACGTCGCGGCGAGCGAACCCCAGAAGAATCCGCGGTCCCAGAGGCCGCGGCGCGCGCCCTCGACCTCGCGAAACTCGAAGGCCACGCCGCGAAACACCAGGCCGATCAGCATGACCAGGACCGGGAAGTAGAGCGCCGGCATCAGCACGGCGAAGGCGAGCGGAAATACCGCCAGCAGGCCCGCGCCGCCGAGGACGAGCCAGGTTTCGTTGAAGTCCCACACGGGGGCCACCGAGGCGACCATCAGATCGCGGTCCGACGCGCTGCGGCGAAGCGCGAAGAGCATGCCCACGCCGAGATCGAAGCCGTCGAGCAGCACGTACATGAAGACCGCGAGCGCGAGGATGGCCGCCCACAGCGGCACGAGGTCAAGCGCCATCGCCGCCTCCCGTCGGGCGGTCGACCTGCGGCGCTTGCGCCGCTGCACGGTCGCCGGGCGGCGCTTGCGCCGCCGCGGAGAGCGGCCGCGCCGAGCGTGAATGCGGCTCAGCGTGCCCTTCGGCGGCCTGCGCGGCGAGCGGCCCCCGCCGCACCATGCGCCGCAGCAGGATGAAGCCGCCGCCGAACATGACGATGTAGGCGAGCACGTAGATCGAAAGCGACAGCGCGACATCGCCCGCGGTGAGCGACGGCGACACCGCGTCGCGCGTACGCATCAGGCCGTAGACGACCCACGGCTGGCGTCCGACCTCGGTCACGGTCCAGCCGGCGATCACCGCGACGAAGCCGAGCGGCCCCGCGTACTGCGCGGCGCGCAGAAATCCGGGCGAAGTGAACAGGCGTCCGCGCAGCTTCATCCACCAGCCGGCCGCGACGATCAGCAGCATCAACACGCCGATCCCGACCATGATCCGGAACGCGAAATAGACGATCGCGACGGGTGGCCGGTCTTCGCGTGGCCACGCCTTGAGCCCCTTGACCTCGCCGTTCCAGTCGTGCGTGAGGTAGAGGCTGCCGAGCTTGGGAATCGCGATCTCGAAATGATTCTTCTCCGCCTGCGCGTCGGGCAGCGCGAACAGCGAAGCGGGGATGCCGCGCCCGGTCTCCCAGAGCCCTTCCATCGCCGCCACCTTGGCCGGCTGGTGCTCGAGCGTGTTGAGGCCGTGCAGGTCGCCGACCACCACCTGCAGCGGCACCATCACCGTGAGGAAGTAGAGCGACATGCGCAGCATGACCCTGCCCTCGCTCTGGTGGCGCTGCTGGCGCAGGACCATGGCGCCGACGCTCAGGACGACGAAGGCCGTCGTGACGACGAAGGCGATGAGGGTGTGCGTGAGCCGGTAGGGAAACGACGGCGAGAAGACCACCGCGAACATGTCGACCGGGAAGAACCGGCCATTGACCAGTTCATGCCCGGTGGGCGTCTGCATCCAGCTGTTGACGGCGAGGATCCAGAACGACGAGAGCAGCGTGCCCAGCGCCACCATCAGGGCCGAGAACACGTGCACCCACTGCGGCACGAGCTTGCGGCCGAAGAGCAGCACGCCCAGGAACGCGGCCTCGAGAAAGAACGCGGTGAGGACCTCGTAGGCCATGAGCCCGCCGACGACGTTCGAGGTGGCATCGACGTAGCGGCTCCAGTTCGTGCCGAACTGGAACGGCATCACGACCCCTGACACGACGCCCATGCCGAACGAGACGGCGAAGATCTTGATCCAGAACGCCGACAGGCGTCGATAGACGTCGTCCTTCTTCAGCCACCACAGCGTTTCGAGCGTCGCGATGTAGCACGCCAGGCCGACCGTGAAGGCCGGCAGCAGGATATGCATCGCGATGACCCACGCAAACTGCAGGCGCGACAGCAGCAATGCGTCCAAACGAATCTCTCCTCAGCGACGAACTGCCAGCCGGACCGATGCAGCATGCATGGATCCCATGCAGCACGATGCTGCCCGCGCCGAAGCTACGCCGGCGCCGGCAAGGCGTCAATCGTTGCAGACTCGCAGGGTGCCGGCGTCGACATCGCGAAGGAGTAACTGCGAGTACCTCGTCACGATGTTCGGCGCGACGCTTCGCGACGGAACGACATCGGCTTCGCCGAGCAACGCGTCGATGTCGCGCGTGGACCCCGTGCGATCCTTCGATCCCTGTGCCGAGAGGAGGGCCGTTACCGGGCTGACGCGATGCGCTGCGAGCGCCGTCGTCGGTCAACCGACTTCAGGTTCGCCAGGGTAGCTGAGCTCGAGCCCGCAGACGCGGGCGAATGGCGTCAGCCGATGGCTCTGCAGGCGCGTCGGACTGACGATCTCGCAGCTGGCTACGCCGTGCACGAGCAGCGCGTCGGCGATCAGCGAGCGATGGCAGCGCCAGGGCACGGCCTCGGCGCACATCAGCGCGACCCGCTGGTCTCGGGCGAGCTCGATCAGGCCCACGAGATCGGCCTCGAAGTCCGGCGTCTGCATGTAGTCGGCATAGCCTCGAAACGACAGCTTGCGCCAGCCTGTATTCGAAGAGTCCGCCGCAGCGGGGCGAAACCCCCCCAGGCCCGGCGCGTGGGCGTAGCCGATGCCGGCCTCGGCCAGGGACGCCGGCAGCGAATCACGGTTGAACTGCGGGTTGTGCCGGGAACGCGGGACCGTGCGAACGTCGATCACCTGCGTGACGTCGTGCGCGGCGAGCAGCGCCACGAAGGCGTCGATCGCTCGCGTCGAATGGCCCACCGTCAGCACCGTGCAGCCGCTGTCGTCGGATTTCGCCTTCGCGCTTGACGTCGTTCCGCCGCGTGACGGGGCGCGCGCAGCGCTGGGGGCGGGACGCGCCGGCATGTCAGGCGCCGAGCTGCTCGCGGACGCTTCGCCGGAGCACGGGCAGCAGATCGCGCTCGAACCACGGGTTGGCCATGAACCAGGCGATGTTGCGCGGCGACGGATGGGGCAAGGGGATGACCCCGGGCGCGAGCAGCCGCCAGGCTTGCATCGTCGCCGTCACCGAGGAGCCGCCTGCCCGACCCAGGAAGTGCGCTTGAGCGTAGCGACCGACAAGCAGGGTGAGCGCTATCGACGGCAGGTGCGCGAGCAGTCGATTCAGCCACAGGGGTGCACATTCGCGCCGGGGCGGCCGGTCGCCGCTGGCGGCGCGACCGGGATAACAGTAGCTCATGGGCAGGATCGCGACGCGCGATGCGTCGTGGAAATCGGCGGCGTCGATTCCCATCCAGTCGCGCAGACGCTCGCCGCTGCGGTCGTTCCAGGGCACGCCGCTGGCGTGTACCCGCGCGCCCGGCGCCTGGCCGACGATGAGGATCCGGGCCGCCGCTGCGGCCTGCAGCACCGGGCGGGGGCCCAGCGGCAGGTGCGCCTGGCACACGCGGCAAGCGCGCACCTCTGCCAGCAGTTCGTCGAGGCTCCCGTCGGCGTTCACTGCGTCAGCGCGCTTCGGCGTCGGCCAGCCCGAACACCGAGAACCCGGCCCGGATCGACTGCAATTCGTCGCGGTGCAGGCGCGCGAGCCGCTCCAGGCACTCGGTGCCGCGGGGTGTCAGGCGGACTTCGACGCAGCGCTTGTCGCGCCGGCTGGCAACCCGTTCGACCCAACCCGCCGCTTCGCACCGTGACACCAGCGACACGACGCCGTGGTGCTTGGCCTGCAGGCGTTCGGCGAGCTCGGCGACGGTCGCCCAGGCGCGGCCCGGAAAGCCGCCGATCTGCAGCATCAGCGCGTACTGCAGCGGCGTCACGCCGTGGCGCTGCGTCGCCTCTTCGCTGAAGCGCATGAAGCGGCGGAGCGCGTAGCGGAAGCCGGCCAGCGTTTCGAGTTCGGCCTTGGAGAGTTTGCGCGTGGACATGCGTGCGACTGATGCTGAAATATATCACAGCGTGATGTATAGTGGGCGCAAGACCCGACCCCTCATCGAACCGCCCCGCTGATGAACCTCAACATCCTCTCGGATCTTCATCTGAGCGTGTCCGGGTTCGACCGGCCGGTGAACGACGCCGACGTCGTCATCCTGGCCGGTGACATCGCGCGGCCGCGCGAGGCCGTCGAATGGGCGCGGCATTTCGGCAAGCCCGTGCTCTACGTGCCCGGCAACCACGAGTTCTACGGTGGCAGCCTCGACGGCGCCGCCGCCGAGCTCGAACGGCTCTGCGCCGGCACGTGCATCCGTGTGCTCGACAACGCCGAGACCACCATCGGGCGGGTGCGGTTCCTGGGCTCCACGCTGTGGACCGATTTCCAGCTGTTCGGCGAGGGCGAGGGCAGGGCGGCGGCGATGGCGGCGGGGCGGAGCCTGATGCGCGACTTCTGCCGGATTCGGCTTGCCGACGCATCCGACGTGCTGCTTTCGCCGGACGACAGCGCCGCGCTTTTCGAGCGTGGTGCCAGATGGCTGGACGCCAGACTCGACGCGTTCCACGACGGGCCGACGGTGGTGATCACCCACCATGCACCGTCGCGCAGAAGCATTCACCCGCGCTTCGCTCGTTCACTGCTGAACGCGTGCTTCGTGTCGGACGCCGAGCGCCTTCTGGGCGGTGAACGGGTCCAGCTGTGGGTGCATGGCCACACGCATGACTCCTTCGACTATGCGGTGAGCGGTACCCGGGTCGTCTGCAATCCGCGCGGGTATGCGAAGGGCGGCGTCAACGAGAACCTCCGGTTCGATCCGGATCTGACGATAGAGATCGACGCCTGAAGGCCCTGCGACGAGGCGACCCGACATGATCACCACCGAATTGACCGAGATGTTCGGCCTCGGGCATCCCGTCGTGCTCGGGCCGATGGGCGGCGTGTCGGGCGGGCGCCTCGCGGCGGCGGTGTCGAATGCCGGCGGGCTCGGTCTCGTCGGCGGCGGCTACGGCGACCCGCAATGGCTGTGCGCTGAACTGGAGCGGGTGCGGGTCGAGACCGAGCGGCCCTGGGGCGTCGGCTTCATCACGTGGTCGATCGAACGCAGCATCATCGAGCTGGCGCTGAGCTACCGGCCGCACGCGGTGATGCTGTCGTTCGGCGATCCGCGTCCCTATGCCGCGCTCGTCAAGGCGTCGGGCTGCAGGCTGATCTGCCAGGTGCAGGACGTCGCCGGGGCCCGCCTGGCCCATGCCGCCGGTGCGGATCTCGTCGTCGCTCAGGGCACCGAAGGCGGCGGGCACGGTGGCCGCCGGGCGACGCTGCCGCTGGTGCCGGCGGTGGTCGATGCGGTCGCGCCGCTTCCGGTGGTCGCCGCGGGCGGCATTGCCGATGGCCGCGGACTGGCAGCGGCGCTGATGCTCGGTGCGTGCGGCGCCCTGATGGGCACCCGCTTCTATGCCAGCGACGAAGCCCTCGGCTCCGACCGCGCCAAGCGACGCATTGCCCAGGCGAGCGGCGACGAAACGGAGCGCACGACGGCCTTCGACATCGTGCGCCAGCTGGCGTGGCCGGCTTCGTACACCGGCCGCGCGTTGCGCAACGCCTTCATGCAGCGCTGGCAGGGTCGTGAAGACGAGTTGGCTGCGGCGCGGGCCGTCGAATCCCCTGCCTATCAGGAGGCAACCCGGGCCGAGGACTTCGAGACGGCGATGGTCTGGGCAGGCGAAGCGGTCGATCTGATCGCATCGGTGGAGGCAGCAGGTGCGCTGGTCAGGCAGATCAGCGAACAGGCGGAGGCCTGCCTGCGTTCCGCAGGACCGCTCATCGCTGCCCGGTCGACCGGCGCGACGGGCAGCCCGATCGTCGATGGAGCCCTGCGATGAGCCTGCTCCCGGCCGACTGTGCCGCCGTCTCGCCAGCGCCTGGAGCGACGACCAGCCGTCTCGAGAAGTTCCTGCGCGTGCTGTCGGTGGTGACGATGCTGATGACCGTCCCCCAGGTCTGGACGGTCTGGGTCGGTCATGACGCCGGCGGCGTTTCGCCGCTGTCCTGGGGCGCGTACCTGTTCTCCGCGTGCCTGTGGTTCATCTACGGGGTCCAGAAGCGTGACAAGACGATCTACCTGGCGTGCATCGGCTGGATCGTGCTCGACGCCGCCATCGT
>JBDTUO010000094.1:0-8640 GCA_040007675.1 Rubrivivax sp. | reverse complement strand
TCGGCATTCGCCCTTGGGGCGGCCCGGCGGGCTCATGCCGGCGTGACTGCCGCGCCGGCGGCGAAACGCGCGCGCACGTGCAGCACGCAGGCGACGAACAGCGCGACCGCCAGCGCGGCCTCAGCGCCGGCGAGGATGGCGCCCAGGCCGGACTCGCTGGTCGCGCGCACCAGGCCTTCGGCCACGTAGGCCCACAGCAACAAGCTGAGCCAGCGCACCGTGTAGAGCCGGTAGCGCCACACGCCCGGCAGCGCGAAGGCGAGCGGCAGCACCTTCAGCGCCAGCGTGCCGCGCCCGGTGGGTGCCAGCCACAGCTCCCACACGAGACCGAGCACGATGAGCGCGAGCGCGCCGCCGAGCACGGTGGCGCGTGTGCCCCGCACCGCGGCCGACGGGATGGCGGGCGCACCGACCGACGCCGACGCCGGCACGGCGGGCCCCACCGAAGGGGGCACGCAAGGCGCCGCAGCGTGCGCCGCCGAAGGCTCGAGCACAGGACCCATGCTGGCATCATAGCCAGCATGTCCCGCCTCGGCGTCCTCGTGGCGCACGTCCCCGAGCGCACCGCCGAGTTGCTGCAGACGCTGCGCGACTGGCCGTGGTTCGAAACCCTGCGCACGCTGCGCCTGCGTTTCCGCGAGGACCGCCTCGGCCTCACTGCGGGCAGCCTGACGTTCACGACGCTGATCTCGCTCGTGCCGCTGTTCACCGTGATGCTCGCGGTGTTTTCTGCCTTCCCGCTGTTCGCGCGCTTCCAGGGCGCGCTGGAGACCTACTTCCTGCAGGCGCTGGTGCCGGAGGCGATCGCGCGCCCGGTGATGCGCATGCTCACGGAGTTCACCGACAAGGCGCGCGGCATCGGCGGCGTCGGCGCCGTGCTGCTCGGGCTGACGGCGATGGCGACGATGCTGACGATCGACCGCGCGCTGAACGCGATCTGGCGCGTGCGCAAGCCGCGCCCGATGACGCAGCGCGTGCTGGTGTACTGGGCCGCGCTGACGCTCGGGCCGGTGGCGATCGGCATCAGCCTGACCGTCACCTCGTACGCGATCTCCGCCTCGCGCGGGCTCGTCGGCGCCATGCCGGAGTGGGTCGCCGCGTCCCTCAACGTGGCCGAATTCCTGCTGCTCGCCGGGGCGCTGGCGGCGCTGTTCCATTTTGTGCCCAACACCTGGGTGCGCTGGCGCCACGCGCTGGCCGGCGGCGTCGTTGCCGCCGCGGCCTTCGAGGCCGCCAAGGCGGGCCTGGCCTGGTACCTGAAGGCAGTGCCGAGCTTTGCGGCCGTCTACGGCACCTTCGCGACCTTGCCGATCCTGATGCTGTGGGTCTATCTGGGCTGGGTCATCGTGCTGCTCGGCGCCGTCGTCGCGGCCTACGCACCGAGCCTGCAGATGCGCGTCACGCGGCGACCGGACCGGCCGGGGCATCGCTTCGACCTCGCGCTGGCGGTGCTGCGGATGCTCGCGGCGGCGCGCGCACTGCCGGCGCGCGGTTTGTCACCGGGCGCGATCGCCGCCGCGCTGCGCACCGACCCGCTGCAGATCGAGCCGGTGCTCGAGCAGTTGATGGCGCTGGACTGGATCGCCCGGCTCGACGAGGCGGGCGGGGCGCGGCAGGTGCTGCTCGTCGAGCCGCTGCGCACGTTGGCGGCGCCGCTGATCGACGCGCTGCTGCTGCACCCCGGTGGCCTGGCGGAACCGTTCCGCCGCCGCGCCGACATCGCGGCCATGACGCTCTCGGAGCTGCTCGACTAGGGCCGCGGCGGCGCGGATGCTGCCGCGCTGGCGCCGCTCGCGAGCAGGTGCGACAGCGCCATGCGGTAGCCATCGACGCCGAAACCGGCGAGCACGCCGAGGGCGACATCAGCCAGGAAGGAGTGGTGGCGAAAGGCCTCGCGCCGGTACACGTTGCTGACGTGCACCTCCACGAACGGAACCGCGATCCCGGTGAGCGCGTCGCGCAACGCGATGCTGGTGTGCGTCAGCGCACCGGCGTTGATGACGATGGCGTCGGTGCCGTCCGAGCGCGCAGCGTGGATGCGGTCGACCAGCGCGCCTTCATGGTTGCTCTGGAAACACTCGAGCAACGCGCCGGCCGCGCTCACCTGGCGGGCGCACATGGCCTCGACCTCGGCGAGCGTCGTCGCGCCGTAGGTCTGCGGCTCGCGTGTGCCGAGCAGGTTCAGGTTCGGGCCGTTGAGCAGCAGGATCTTCATCGTCGGGCCGTGTGGAGTGCTGTTTGAGGCCTCAGCCGCTGGCATCGATTGTGCCCGCGGTCCGGCGGCGGCGGGGTGGTGGCGGGCTCACCAGCGGATGCGGCCGATGCACATGTCGCGGTACATCACGTAGTCGCCCAGCAGGCTGTACAGCGGATGCTTGAACGTCGCCGGTCGGTTCTTCTCGAACCCGAAGTGCCCCGCCCACGCAAACCCGTAGCCGGACAACAGCGCGGCGAACAGCCAGCGCCATTGGCCGGTGCCGAGCAGCAGGCCCAGGCACACGAGGCTCAAGGTGGTGCCGACGAAGTGCAGGCGGCGGCAGGTCCGGTTGCGGTGTTCGCCCAGGTAGAACGGATAGAACTCGGCAAAGCTGCGGAAACGAACGCGGGAATCAGCGGTTTGCATCGATGGCCCCTCTGTCAGTGCTGTTTGATGTAGTCCGCGTCTGACCCGATTCTTCGACCGTGTACGACGCACGTCGCGGGTCGCCGCGTCCACTATTGTCGTCATCTTCCCACCGGGAAGCCGCCGACGCGCCGCACAGACGTGCCGCCGGCCAAGACACAGGAAGGAGATCGCCACATGTCCCGCACCCTCAAGAGCACCACCCTCGCCGCCGCGATTGCGCTGGCGCTGCCGTTCGCCGCCACGGCGGCCAACGACGCCAAGACGATGCCCGCGCAGGCCAACAAGAACTACAGCGACCGCGCCATCAGCAAGGACCTGAACGCCGACCGCGAGGCGCTCCAACAGGCCATCCTGACCGGTCAGTCGGTAGACCAGATCAAGAACAAGCTGGCGTCGATGGGCTACCAGATCACGTCGGTCAACGACAGTGACAAGGACTACGTCGAATACGAAGTCGTCAAGGGCAACCGCAGCTACGAGGTTCAGGTGGACCTGGACGCGGCCGCGAAGTCCAAGAAGGTCGACATCGCGCCGAACCTGTGGCGCGCCGCGTCGACCAAGGCCGCGCTGCGCGGCGAGAAGGTCGCGATGGCCACCGGCAAGGACAGCAGTGACCGCGCCTACATGAAGGGGTGGAACGACGAGAAGGACGCGCTGCAGAAGGCGCTGGGCACCGGCCACAACGCCGCGGCCTACAAGTCCAAGCTGACGCAGATGGGCTACCAGATCACGGCAGTCAACGACGCGGAGAAGGACTACCTGGAGTACGAGATCGCGAAGGGCAAGAACAGCTACGAAGTCCAGATCGACCTCGACGACAAGGGCATGGGTAAGAAGGTCGACGTGACGAGCAACCTCTGGGAAGCCGACCGCACCGATCGCAAGACCGATCAGGCCAAGGCCGCCACCAAGTAAGAACGAGTCCCCTCCGGGCGCGCTACCCCCCCGGGCGCGCCCGGCACTGTGCCCGCCGGTGTCCGCACCGGCGGGTTTTTTCATGCCGGTGACAGGCTTTGGGCGCGCGTTCGCGCGGGCGCGTCAGACGAGCGCGACGCGCAATGCGGCCAGCACCGCGTCGGGCTGCTCCTGCATCAGGAAGTGACCCCCCGCGACCTGGTGGACGGTGGCCTTCAGCCGTTGCGCGACTTCGCGCGCACCGCGCGGAAGCGTCATCCGGTCGTCATCAGCGAGCACCAGCGTCGCCGGCGCCCGCACCGCCGTTGCGGCCTCCAGCCCACCGCGGTACCGGTCGCAGGCCGAGAAGTCGTTGTGGAACAGCATCCGGTCGCCGTGGTGCGCCAGCACCAGCCGCATCAGCTGTCGCGCTCCGCCGTGCAGCCAGGCGCCTGGGCCGGGGTACGACGGTTTGGCCCCGAGCGTCGACAACGAGAACGTCACCACGCGGTCGATCGCCCCCCACGGGTCGTCGCGCGACAGCTCGAGCAGCGCCGCCGGCACCGGCATCGGCACGCAGGTTCCCATCATCACGAGCCGGTCCACCCGCTGCGGGGCGCGCGCCGCCGCCTCGAGCGCGACCAGCGAGCCCATGCTGTGGCCGACCAGTGCCGCGTGGGCGACGCCGGCGGCGTCGAGCAGCGCCAGTGTCCAGTCGGCGAGCGCTTCGATGCTCGTCAGCGCCGGCCCTTCGCTGCGCATGTGGCCCGGCAGGTCGAGTGCCAGCACGCCGAACCCGTGGTGCGCGAACCAGCGCGCCAGCAGGGTCCAGACCGAATGGTCGAAGAGCGCGCCGTGCACGAAGACGACGGTCGGCCGTGCCGGGTCGAACGGCCGGCCGCCGGTGTAGGCGTAGGCAGCGCGGCCGTCGACGCTCAGGATCATGCCGCACGCGCCTTGTCGGCGGCCTTCAGCGCATGCCGCAGGTCCTCGATCAGGTCGGCCGGGTCTTCCAGCCCGACCGAAAGCCGGATCGTGCCGGGGCCGATGCCCGCCTCGGCCAGCGAGGCGTCGTCCATCCGGAAGTGCGTCGTCGATGCCGGGTGGATCACGAGCGACTTCGCGTCGCCGACGTTGGCCAGGTGGGAGAACAGCCGCAAGGCTTCAATGAACGCCACGCCCTGCGCGCGCGATCCGGCGAGGTCGAAGCTGAAGACCGCACCGCAGCCACGCGGCAGCAACCGCGCTGCGAGCGCGCGGCTCGGGTGGCCGTCGAGCTCGGGGTAGCCGACCGATCCGACCATCGGATGCGCAGCGAGATAGGCGACCACCTTGCGCGTGTTGTCGACGTGGCGCGCCATCCGCAGCGGCAGCGTCTCCAGCCCCTGCAGCATCAGCCACGCGGTGTGCGGGCTCATGCAGGCGCCGAAGTCGCGCAGCCCCTCGCGCCGCGCCCGCAGCAGGAAGGCGCCGTCGGTGCTCTCCTCGGCGAAAACCATGCCGTGAAAGCCGGCGTACGGCTGGTTCAGCTCCGGGAATCGCTCGGCACGGGACCAGTCGAAGCGGCCACCGTCGAGCAGCACGCCGCCGACCACGGTGCCATGCCCACAGAGGAACTTGGTCGCCGAGTGGAACACGAGGTCGGCGCCGTGCTCCAGCGGGCGCAGCAGCCACGGGGTCGTGAAGGTCGAGTCGACCAGCAGTGGCACGCCGGCGTCGTGCGCGATCGATGCCACGGCTTCGAGGTCGAGCACATCGAGGCCGGGGTTGCCCAGCGTCTCGCCGAACAGCAGCTTGGTGGTCGGCCGCACCGCGGCGCGCCAGCCGTCGAGGTCGCCGGGGCGCACGAACGTCGTCTCGATCCCAAAACGGGGCAGCGTGAAGTGCAACAGGTTGTGCGAACCGCCGTAGAGCGCGCTCGAACTGACGATGTGCGAGCCTGCACCCGCGAGCGTCGTGATCGCCAGGTGCAGCGCGGCCTGACCGCTGGCGGTCGCGATCGCGCCGACCGCGCCTTCGAGGGCCGCCATGCGCTCCTCGAACACCGCGGTGGTCGGGTTGCTGATGCGGCTGTAGACGTGGCCCGAGCGCTCGAGGTTGAACAGACTCGCGGCCTGCTCGCTGGACTCGAAGACGAAGCTCGTCGACAGGTACAAGGGCACCGCGCGCGCACCGGTGGCGGGGTCGGGAGCGGCGCCGGCATGCAGCGCCAGGGTGTCGAAGCCGGGGTCCGTAGGGCCGGGCATGGGGGTCTTCCGAGGCGTCGTCCGGTCGCGATTGTGGGCTATATTGATTGCACGGTCCGCCATGGGAGAGCCGCATGAAGGTCGCCGACATCCTGCGTGTCAAGGGCAACACGCTGTACACCGCGACCCCCGAGCAGTCGCTGCACGAGTCGGTGCGCGCGATGTCCGAGCTCGACATCGGCTCGCTGGTCATCATGGACCACGGCGAGCTGGTCGGGATGCTCACCTTCCGTGAAGTGATCCAGGCAGTCGTGGGCGGTGGCGGGTCGGTCGGCCATGCGACGGTGCGCACGGTGATGGACGACGCGCCGCTGACCTGCACGCCGGAGACCGAGATCGACGAGGTGCGGCGCATGATGCTGCAGCGCCATGCGCGCTACATGCCGGTGCTCGACCGCAAGACGCTGATGGGCGTGATCTCGTTCTATGACGTCGCCAAGGCCGTCGTCGACAGCCAGGACTTCGAGAACCGCATGCTCAAGGCCTACATCCGCGACTGGCCGCTCGAGGAAGTGGACCCGCCGGCGGCTCCGGGCGGCGCGGGCTGAAGGGCTGTAGCGCGTCGATCAGACCGGCCGGGCCGGCCACTCGCACTGACCGGCCTCGCCGACGCGCTCTCGGCCGGTCGCTTGCCCTTTCAGCGCGAAGTGTCGCGGTTCCAGTTCGCGATCTGCTGTGTCACGTAGCTGTTCAGCCCCTGCAGCTGGCTGAGCGTGGTGTCGAGCGCGCTGTACTGGCGCAACAGCCGCGCCTGGGTCTGCGTGATCCGGTCCTCGTAGCGCGCGATCTGCTTGTCGGCGCGCGAGATGCTCGTGCGCAGACCGTCGGTGCGGGTGGAGATCGGCCCGTCGCTGTTCGTCAGCAGCCCGGTCAGCGCCTTGATGCGCACCGCAAAGCCGTCGTTGGCGACACCCTGCTCGTCGGCGCTGAAGGCGGCCTGCACGGCCGCCGGGTCCGCCAGCGCGGCGTCGAGCTTGCCCGCGTCGACCTTCAGAGAACCGTCGCGCTGCAGCTGCAGACCGACGTCGGACAGCTGGCGCAGCGACCCCGCCGAGCCGCGCGCCTGCGTCAGCGCCATGCGCAGCTGGTTCATCACCGTGCGCGTCGCGGCGTCGCCCTGCAGCGTGCCGCCCTTCTTGGTGTCGGGGTCGTACTTGGTCTGGTCGTGCAGGTAGCGGTTGATCTCGTTGTAGGCCTTGACGAAATCGTCGATCTTCGTGCGGATGCTGGCGCTGTCGAGCGCGACCGACACCGAGACGGGCGCCGTCGTGGTGGCCGTCAGCGTCAGGTTCAGGCCATCGACGACGCCATTCAGCGTGTTGCCGGCGGAGCTGATTTCCAGCCCGTCGACCGTCACGCTGGCGTCCAGCGCGGCCATCGTCTGCTGCAGCCCGCTGGCGCCGCTCGCCGGCGGGTCGAAGGCGAGGGCGTCCAGCGTCGGGCCACCGGGCGCTGCGGGCGCATCGGGGGTCGTCGTGATGCGCAGCGCCTGGCCCGCGCCGGTGGCGCTCGAGCGCAGCACCAGGCGCGCGCCGCTGGCGTCATTGACGATCGACGCCGTGACGCCGGCGCCGGCGGCGTTGACCGCCGCGCGCACCTGTTCAAGGCTGTCCGCTCCGGGCGGAATGACGATGTCGACCGCGCTCGTGCCGCTCTTGCGCGTGAAGCTGGTCAGCCCGTCGTCCCAGGCGCCGAGCTCGATGTGCAGCGTGCCGCTGCCGGTCGGCGCACTGCTGACGGGGTAGGCCGACGACGCCAGCGCGTGGGCCTGCGCCAGGCGGTTGACCTGCACCTGGTAGGTGCCGGGCGTGGCGCCGGCGCTCGCGCTGGCGGTGACGGCCGCGGCGCTGCTGGTCGCCTTCGGCGCAGTCCACAGGTCGGGCTCGGCGAGGCGCGCGACGGCGTCGCGCACGTTGACGGTGTAGCTCTGCAGCAGGCCGAAGGCCGAGAGCTTGGCCTGCAGCGCCGCCTGCTGCTGCTGCAGCAGGTCGATCGGCCGTCGCTCCAGCGCCACCAGCTGGCTGACGATGCTGTTGACGTCCAGGCCGCTGCCCAGACCGGGGGAGGAGATGGTGGCCATCGTTCGCAATCCTTGGTCTCGAGTCTGTGTCGGCCGCCGGGCGCCGAGCTTGAGGGCGCGCAGACCGGCAGGCGTCGAATGTGCAACGGCCCGCCGGGTGTTGACCGGGCGGGCCGAGGGCGGGCGGCGGCTGCCGGGGTCAGCTCCTGAGCAACTGCAATACCTGCTGCGGCAACGCGTTGGCCTGCGCGACCATCGCGGTGCCGGCCTGTTGCAGGATCTGCGCCCGCGACAGGTTTGCGGTCTCGGCCGCGAAGTCGGCGTCCATGATGCGGCCGCGCGCGGCGGCGGTGTTCTCAGACTGGATCATGATGTTGGAGACCGCGTTCTCGAACCGGCTCTGCACCGCGCCGAGCGTGGCGCGGGCGCCGTTGATCTGGTCGAGCGCGTCGTCCACCTGCTTCAGTGCGAGCCAAGCGTCCTCGACCGTCGCCACGCTCAGGTCCTCGATGCCGGCCGCCGAGGTCGTGGCAGCGTTCGCGATCGCCAGGTCGGCGGCGTCGAAGCCGGCGTTGGCGACCGTGAAGCCGGCAGCGGTCACCGCGACCGCGCTGCCGGAGGCGTCGAGCTCCGACGACCGCACTTCGAGCGCGTAGCTGCCGTCGGTGTTGGCTTTCAGGAAGGCGCTCACGCCCGTGTCGGCGGTGCGCCGGTTGATCGCCTCGACGACCTGGCCGAGCCGTTCCTCGCCCGAACGCGCCGCGGCGATGTCGCCGAGCGACACCGTGGCGCCGCCGACGCTGAGGGCGATCGAGCCGTCGGTGATCGCGCTCAGGTCGCTCACCTCGCCGGCG
>JBDTUO010000093.1:0-8680 GCA_040007675.1 Rubrivivax sp. | reverse complement strand
TGCTGCAACGCCGTGACTATAGTGAGGTCCCTTCGCGCATGCGCCCATTTGCCCTCCTTGCCCTGCTCGTGGTCACCATGGCGGCGGCGCCGCTCGCTGCCGATGCGCGGGGCGACGCCAAGAAACAGGTCGACTTCGGCATCACCGTGGCGCAGAAGGGGCTGTGGCGCGAAGCGATTTACCGATGGGAGCGCGCGACGCAGATCGATCCGACCTACGCCGCCGCGCACAACAATTTAGGCATCGCCTACGAGCACGAGGGCGACCTCGACAAGGCTCGCGCCGCGTATGAAAAGGCGATGATGCTCGAGCCGGACAACACGGACATCAAGCAGAACTACGAGCTCTTCAAGGAAATCAATGACCGCACGACTCGCAAAGACGCTCAGTAGTCTCGCGTTTGTCCTGCTGGCAACGGCGTGTCAAACGCGCATCGTAGGCAACGTGCCCTGGATGCACAAGCCGTGCGACTACCGGTGCGGAAATGGCCACGCGAACACCCTCTCGACGCCGCGATTCGCCCCGACGCGCGTCCCTTCAAGCGCAGCCGACCACTGATCTGAATCAAGTCCCGATATCAATAGCCTCGTAGAGTGCCCGACGAACCTGGCACCTTCCTCGCCAGGACCGTCGGAAGGCATTCGTGGGATTGCGAGTCGGACTTTTCGTGACCTGCCTGGCCGATCTGATGCGCCCCAGCGTCGCATGGGCTGCGGTCAAACTGCTGGAGGACGCGGGGTGCACGGTGCAGGTGCCGCGGGCCCAGACCTGCTGCGGACAACCCGCACTGAACAGCGGGGACAGCGTGGATGCGCGCGAGATCGCGCGCCGCGTCATCGTTGCCTTCGAGGGCTTCGACGCGGTGGTCGGACCGTCCGGCTCCTGCATGGGCACCTTGCGGCAGGACTATCCCGCACTGTTCAGTGACGAGCCGCGTTGGCGCGAGCGCGCCGAACATCTTTCACACCGCAGCCATGAACTGCTCAGCTTCCTGGTCGACGTGCTGAAGGTCGAGCGGGTCGACGCGCGTTTTGACGGCCAGGTCACCTACCACGACAGCTGCGCCGGGCTGCGCGAGCTGGGCGTGCGCGGCCAGCCGCGCCGCCTGCTGGCCGGCGTGCGCGTGCTCGAGCTGGTCGAGATGAAGGGCACTGAGGTCTGCTGCGGCTTCGGCGGCACCTTCTGCGTCAAGTATCCCGAAATCTCGACCAAGATGGTCGACGACAAGATCGCCAACATCGAAGCCAGCGGTGCCGGCACCGTGCTCGGCGGTGACCTGGGCTGCCTGCTCAACATCGCCGGGCGCATCCAGCGTCGTGGGCTACCGATCCGCGTGATGCACACCGCCGAGTTGTTGGCCGGCATGGGCGACCTACCGGCCATCGGCGAACCGCAGGCCCGCTGATGCACGCGCCCACCACCACATTCCATCAACGCGTCTCGGTCGCGATCCTCGACAAGCGGCTGCAGGCCGCGCTGGACCACGCCAGTGGCGGCTTCGTGCAGAAGCGCGCGGCGCAGGTCGCGGCATTGCCCGAGTTCGAGGCGCTGCGCGAACGCGCACGCGACATCAAGGACCATGTGCTGGCAAACCTGGACACCTACCTCGAGCGCTACGAGGCCGAAGTCAAGCGCCGGGGCGGGCATGTGCACTGGGCGGCCACCGCCGAGCAGGCGCGCGAGATCATCCTCGAGATCTGCCGGAAGGTGAATGCCAAGACCATCACCAAGGGCAAGTCGATGGTCAGCGAGGAGATCGGCCTGAACGACGCGCTCGAAGCCGCGGGCCACGAGGTCATCGAGACGGATCTGGGCGAATACATCATCCAGCTGGCCAAGGAGCCGCCCAGCCACATCATCGTGCCCGCGGTGCACAAGACCAAGGCACAAGTCAGTGAGCTGTTCGAGACACACCATCGAAAGCTCGGCTACACCAAGCACCTGACCGAGGTCAGCGAGATGGTCGACGAAGCACGCCAGGTGCTGCGCGGCCACTACTTCCGAGCCGACGTCGGCATCACCGGCGGCAACTTCCTGGTCGCCGAAACCGGCTCGAGCATCATCGTCACCAACGAAGGCAACGGCGACCTGACGCAGAGCCTGGCGCGCGTGCACATCGTCACCAGCGGCATCGAGCGCGTCGTGCCGACGCTGGACGACGCCACCACCTTCCTGCGCCTGCTGGCACGCAGCGCCACCGGCCAGGAGACCGAGACCTACACCACGCTGAGCACTGGCCCGAAGCGCGCCGATGACCTGGACGGGCCTGAGGAGTACCACGTGGTGCTGGTGGACAACGGACGCTCGAAGATGCTGGGCGGCGCTTTCCGCGAGATGCTGCGCTGTATTCGCTGCGGCGCCTGCCTGAACCACTGCCCGGTGTACACATCGATCGGCGGGCATGCCTACGGCTGGGTCTATCCCGGGCCGATGGGCTCGGTACTGACGCCGCTCATCAACGGCATCGACAAGGCCTACGACCTGCCCAACGCCTGCACGCTGAACGGCCGCTGCCAGACGGTGTGCCCGGTGAAGATCCCGCTGCCCGGGTTGCTGCGCGAACTCCGCCGCCAGCAGTTCGAGCAGGGCATCACACCGCTGCCGATCCGCTGGGCGCTGCAGGCCTGGGCGGCATTGGCCAAGCGCGCCGGGCTGTACCACCTGGCGATGCGCACCGGCATCCCGCTGCTCAGCCGCTTCAGTCGCAAGCGCGGGCGCATCAGCTGGTTGCCGCTGGCGTCGGGGTGGACCGACACGCGCGACCTGCCGGCGCCGCAGGGCCAGACCTTCCAGCAGGCCTGGAAAATGCAGCGATTGGGCAACAAATGACAGCCGACGGACGCGAAGCGGTGCTGGCGCAGATCCGCCAGTCGCTCGGGCGCACCGGCGCGACAGCGTTGCCGCCGCTGGCCGGCAACGGCCCGCGCCCGGCCTACGGCGGCGATCTGGTCGAGCACTTCGTCGCCAAGATGCGCGAGAAGGCGGCCACGGTCGAAACACTCGACGCACTGGCCGATGTCGGGCCGGCGGTACAGCGCTTTCTGGTGACGCACCAAACGCCTCCACAGGTGCGCGCGGCACGGGCGCTGACCGGCATTCGCTGGCCTGCGGAAATACGCGTCGAACACGGCGCCGCGCAACGCGAAGACGCCACCAGTGTCACGCCCTGCTTCGCCGCGCTGGCAGAAAGCGGCGGCATCGTCACGCTGTCGGGACCGGACACGCCGAGCACGCTGAACTTCGTGCCGGAGAACCACGTCGTGGTCGTGCATGCCTCGCAGGTATTGCGCCACCTGGAAGACGTGTGGGCGCTGTGGCGCGCCAGCGGCCAGCCGATGCCGCGCACGCTGAACATCATTTCCGGGCCGTCTAGAACCGCCGACATCGAGCAGACGATCCAGCTCGGTGCGCACGGACCCAGACGGCTTCACGTCCTGCTGCTGCGCAGCTGAACCGAAGAGGTTCCGAGGCAGGCCATCGCCGCGGGATCAGCATCTCCATCGATCGCCGGAGGCATGACGATGACACTAGGAATGCAGGCCCTGTTGGCCTTCACCCCCATTGGGCTGTCCGGCCTCTTGTTGGTGGGCCTGGGCTGGCCGGCCAAACGAGCGATGCCGCTGGTCTACATCGTCACCGCCGCCATCGCGCTGCTCGCCTGGGGTGTCAGCGCCAATCGCGTGATGGCGGCCACGCTGGAAGGGCTGATCATCACGCTGCAGGTGCTGTGGATCATCTTCGGCGCACTGCTGCTGCTGAACACGCTCAAGCATTCCGGCGGCATCGCCAGCATCCGCAGCGGCTTTGCCAGCATCAGCCCCGACCGGCGCGTGCAGGTGATCTTGATCGCATGGCTGTTCGGCTCCTTCATCGAAGGCGCGTCGGGCTTCGGCACTCCCGCTGCGGTGGCGGCGCCGCTGATGGTGGCGGTGGGCTTTCCGGCGTTGGCGGCGGTGATGTTCGGCATGATGATCCAGTCCACACCGGTGTCCTTCGGTGCGGTCGGCACGCCGATGCTGGTCGGTGTGCAGGGCGGGCTGCAGCGCGACGCGATGACCATCGCGCTGCAGGCCGAGGGCAGTTCCTGGAACGAATTCTTCCACGCCATCTACAGCCAGGTGGCGATCGGCCATGCCATCTGCGGCACGCTGATGCCGCTGCTGCTGGTGATGTTCATGACGCGCTTCTACGGCCGCAACCGCTCCTGGACCGAGGGCCTGGCCATCCTGCCCTTTGCGCTGTTCGCGGCGCTGGCCTTCGTGATTCCCTATGCGCTGGCGGGCGTGTTCATCGGCCCGGAGTTCCCGTCGCTGATCGGCGCGCTGATCGGCCTGGGCATCGTGTCCGTCGCGGCGCGCGCCGGCTTTCTGGTGCCGAAGAAGAGCTGGGACTTCGCACCGCCGTCCGAATGGCCGGCCGAATGGATGGGCACGATCGAGATGAAGCTCGACCAGATCGGCACGCGCAAGATCTCCCCGATCCTGGCCTGGTTCCCCTACCTGCTGCTGGCCGGCATCCTGGTGCTCAGCCGCACCTGGGCGCCGTTCAAGTCGATGCTCACCGGCGTGGCCTGGAGCACCAAGAACATTCTCGGCGAAGCGCCCATCAGCGGCAGCTTCCAGCCCTTGTACCTGCCCGGCGGCGTGCTGGTTTTCGTCTGCCTGGTGACCTTCTTCCTGCACCGCATGAAGCCGAAGGACTTCGGCTCGGCGCTGAAGGATTCGACCGGCACGCTGCTCAGCGCGGGCTTTGTGCTGATCTTCACGGTGCCGATGGTGCGCATCATGATCCAGTCGGGTGTCAACACCAGCGAGCTGAAGAGCATGCCCATCGCCATGGCGCAGTGGGTCGCCGCCTCGGTCGGCGAGGTCTATCCGTTCTTCGCGCCGACGGTCGGCGCCATCGGCGCCTTCCTGGCCGGGTCGAACACCGTGTCCAACCTGATGCTCAGCCAGTACCAGTACAGCGTGGCGCAGGCGCTGGCCGTCAGCGGTGCGACGATGGTGGCGGCGCAGTCGATCGGTGCGGCGGCGGGCAACATGATCGCGATCCACAACGTGGTCGCTGCCTCGGCCACCGTCGGCGTGATGGGTCGCGAAGGCCTGACGCTGCGGCGCACGGTGATCCCGACGATCTACTACGTCGTGCTCACCGGGACGCTGACGATGTTGGCGATGTACGTGTTCCGCGTCACTGACCCGCTGCTGGGCGTGACGCTGCCCTGACGGGTCGAGACCGAGACACCCTATGCTGGATCCGCCCTACGATCAGCTACACCGCGACCTGGCGCTGCACCTTCCCGCCGCCCGCCTGGTGACCGACCCGCTGCGCTTGCTCGCCTGGGGCACCGATGCCAGCTTCTACCGGCTGGTGCCAAAACTGGTGGTGGTGGTCGAGAACGAGGAAGAGGTACGCGAGGTCATCCGCCTTTGCGCTGCGCAGCGCACGCCCCTGACCTTCCGCGCCGCTGGCACCAGCCTGTCGGGGCAGGCCATCAGCGATTCGGTGCTGGTGCTGCTCGGCGACGGCTGGCGCGGTATGTGGGTGTCCGACGACGCGTCGACCATCACGCTGCAGCCTGGCGTCATCGGGGCTGCGGCAAATCGACGACTGGCGCCGCTGGCTCGCAAGATCGGTCCCGATCCGGCCTCGATCGATGCCGCGATGATCGGTGGCATCGCCGCCAACAACGCCAGCGGCATGTGCTGTGGGTCCGCGCAGAACAGCTATCACACGCTCGCCGGCATGCGAATCGTCCTGGCCGACGCCAGCGTGCTCGACACGCGCGACCCGGCAAGCCGCGCCGCTTTCACGGCGCAGCGGGCGGATCTGGTGCAAGGCCTGGCCGAGCTGGGTCGCAGCACGCGCGCCGATGCCTCGCTCGCCGCGCAGATCCGCCACAAGTACCGGCTGAAGAACACCACCGGCTATGGCTTGAACGCGCTGATCGACCACGACGATCCGATCGACATCCTTGCCCATCTGATGATCGGCAGCGAAGGCACGCTGGGTTTCATCAGCGAGATCACCTACTTCACGGTCGAGGAACATGCCCACAAGGCCAGCGCACTGATTCTCTTCGAGCACCTCGAGACCGCGTGCAGCGCAGTCACGCTGCTCAAGCCCACGCCGGTGGCGGCGGTGGAACTGCTGGACCGCGCCTCGCTGCGTGCGGTGCAGGACAAACCCGGCATGCCGGCCGCACTGCGCACGCTACCTTCCGACGGCGCCGCCTTGCTGATCGAGACGCGAGCCGCCACCGCGGCCGCACTGGCGCTGAAGATCGACCGCATTGCCGACACGCTGGCAGGCCTGGCCCTGGCAGCCCCGCTGCGCTTCACGACCGACGTGGCCGAAGCAGCCGCCCTGTGGAACGTGCGCAAGGGCATTTTCCCGGCCATCGGCGCGATGCGCCCCACTGGCACCACAGTCGTCATCGAGGACGTCGCGTTCCCGGTCGAACGGCTCGCCGAAGCGACGCTCGAGTTGCAGCACCTGCTCACGGATCACGGCTACCCGGACGCCATCGTCTACGGCCACGCGCTCGAAGGCAACCTGCATTTCATCTTCACGCAGGACTTCGGCAGTGCGGCCGAGATCGATCGCTATCGCCGGCTGATGGACGCCGTGTGTGCAATGGTCGTGCACAAGTACGACGGCTCGCTCAAGGCCGAGCACGGCACCGGCCGCAACATGGCGCCGTTCGTCGAGATGGAATGGGGCACGCCTGCCTTCGAGTTGATGAAGCGCCTCAAGGCGTTGATCGACCCCCTCGGCCTGCTCAACCCCGGCGTCATCCTGAATCCCGATCCGCAATCGCACCTGAAGAACCTGAAGCCGCTGCCGGCCGCCGACCCACTCGTCGACAAGTGCATCGAATGTGGCTTCTGCGAAAGCAAGTGCCCGTCGGCCGGCCTGACGCTGTCGCCGCGCCAGCGAATCGTCGGCTGGCGCGAGATCGCGCGCCTCGAAGCCGCTGGCACCGAGGGGCCGCGCTGCACCGAGCTGAAGGCGCTGTACGACTACCAGGGCATCGACACCTGCGCGGCCTGCGGGCTGTGCGCCACCGCCTGTCCGGTGGGCATCGAGACCGGCTTGCTGATCAAGGCGCTGCGCGGCCGCCGCGCCGGCGCGCTCGCCCACAAGGTGGCCGACGTTGCGGCGCGCCACTATTCGGCCCTCACGGCAGGCGTGCGCCTCGGCCTGGGGGGCGCCGACCTGCTGCATGGCGTGCTCGGCACCGAGCTCATGAAGGAGACGCTAGACGGCCTGCGCAGAGCCAGTGGCGGCCGGCTGCCAAAATGGTCCCCGGCGCTGGCGCGGCCGGTGAACTTTCGCCCGCACCCGCGCCCTTCGCAGCACGCCGAGCGCGTGGTCTATTTTCCGAGTTGCGCCGCGCGCAGCATGGGAGCGCAGCGCGGCCACGACGCTGTCGAAATGCTGCCCGTGGTGGCCGCGCGGCTGTTCGAGCGCGCCGGCTTCGACGTCGTCTATCCTGACGGCCTGGACGGCCTGTGCTGTGGGCAACCGTTCGAGAGCAAGGGCCTGAACGCCGCCGCGGACTTGAAGTCGGCCGAACTTCATGCCGCGCTGTCCGACGTCAGCGAGCAAGGCCGCTGGCCGATCGTCTTCGACACCAGCCCGTGCAGCTACCGCATGAAGCGCTTCCTGGCCGGCCGCCTGCCGGTGCAGGACAGCATCGAATTCATGCACGACACCGTGCTGCCGCGGCTGACGCTGCAGGCTACGGACGAGCCGATCGCGGTGCACCCGGTGTGCAGCGTGCGCAAGATGGGCACGGTCGACAAGCTCATGGCGCTGGCCGGTCGCTGCAGCACGCAGGTGGTGGCAGTCGATCAGGTGCAGTGCTGTGGCTTCGCCGGCGAACGCGGCTTCATGCGCCCCGAGCTGAACGAACATGCGCTGCGCCACCTGGAACCGGGCCTGCCGGAGGATTGCCGCACCGGCTACTCCACCAGCCGCACGTGCGAGATCGGCCTGTCGGAGATGTCGGGCCGCCCCTACCAATCCATCGTCTACCTGGTCGAGCGCTGCAGCCGTGCAAGACCGCCGGCTTGACCCGGCCCAATCCCGCGAGCCACTGCCGGCGCAGCAGAGAAATGCTTGGGAAGCGCCGACGCGGCCAGTCTGGATCTGGCCCGCGGCGCGGCGTTCAGCGTGTCGCCGCTGGGCTCGACGGCGACAGCAGTGCTTCGGCCACCAGTTCGGCGATGTCGCGCGACTTCGTCGCGCCGGCTGTCGGGACCGCGGCCAGCCCGTCGGCCATCATCACCGCACAGTAAGGGCACGCGGTGGCGATGACTTGCGGGGTACTCGCGAGCGCCTGCTCGACGCGCAGGACGTTGATGCGCGTTCCGATCTTCTCGTCCAGCCACATGCGACCGCCGCCACCGCCACAGCACATCGCCTTCTCGCGGTTCAACGCGATCTCCAGCGGCGCGTCGCTGCGCAGTCGAGCGAGCACCGCACGCGGCGCGTCGAACTCGCCGTTGTGGCGCCCCAGGTAACACGGGTCGTGGAAGACCACGCGCTGCAATTCGGCGTTCACCTGCAGGCGGCCCTGTGTCAGCAATTCGTCCAGCAACTGCGTGTGGTGCAGCACCGCGTAGTGGCCGCCGAACTCCGGGTATTCGTTGCGCAGCGAGTTCAGCGCATGCGG
>JBDTUO010000092.1:0-8686 GCA_040007675.1 Rubrivivax sp. | reverse complement strand
CCGGGCGGCGAGCGCCCGGAACCTCAGCGCTGCTTGCCCATCGAGACGACCTCGATCCTGGCGTCGACGACACCACTGCCGACCATGCCGATCTTGCGGGCGGCGGCGAGCGACAGATCGCCGATGCGGTCTGGGGTGGTCGGCCCCCGGTCGTTCACGCGCACTACCACCGACTTGTTGTTCTTCAGGTTCGTGACGCGCACCTCGCTGCCGAACGGCAGTGTCTTGTGTGCCATCGTGAGCGCGTTCGGGCTGAAGCGCTGGCCGCTGGCGGTCTTGCGGCCGGCGAACTTGTTCCCGTAGTACGCGATCCTGCCTTCCATGGCATCGGGTGCTGCTGCGGCCGAGGGGGGCGCGGCGGACGCGGCGGACGCGGCGGGCGCGACTGGAGCGGCAGCCGGTGCAGGGGCCGATGCCTGCTGGGCCTGTGCCAGCGATGCCAGCGTCAGCAGGGCGGACGCGCCAATGGCGACCAGGAAATGTCGGGACATGTCTAACTCCTCGTGGGTCCTTCTTGATGAATGCGCGGGCCTCCCGCCGCCTGCGCGGCGTGCAGGCGGCGATCGACCTCGTCGATGGGGGCAGCCGTCGGGACGGGTGGTCCCGACCGGGGCCTATCTCCTCAGGGCGTCGCGAATCTCGCGCAGCAGCACCACGTCTTCCGGCGCGGCGGCCGGCGGCTCGGCCGGGGCTTCCCGCTTCAGGCGGTTCACTTGCTTGACCATCATGAAGATGATGAAGGCCAGGATGAGGAAGTTGATCGCGACCGTGATGAAGCTGCCGTAGGCCAGCACGGCGCCCTGCTTCTTCGCCTCCGCCAACACCGTCTCCGTCTGGCCGGCCAGCGGGATGAAGTAGTTGTTGAAGTCAAGGCCGCCGAAGATCCTGCCGACCACCGGCATGATGATGTCGTCGGTCAGCGAGGCCACGATCTTGCCGAAGGCGCCGCCGATGATGACGCCGACCGCCAGGTCCATGACGTTTCCCTTGAGGGCGAATTCCCTGAATTCCGAAGCGAAGCTCATGTGTGGTTCCTCATGTTTTGTTGGTTGGATTGCAATCGCCGGCTGCAACCGAACTCGGTCCTCCCAGGGCACCCGGTCGGTAGAGGGCGGCGCGGCGACGGCGACCGGATTATCAGTCGGCGCCGCCAGGCCCCGGTTTTGTTGACGGCTCTGTCGCCGCAGGCGGGCTTGGAGTCACCGCACCCACCTCCGTTGCCCGCGTGATAATTGCCGATCGCCTTGCTTTCGACGATGTTTGAACCCTTGAATCTGACGTTGCTGCTGCTCGCAGCTTTTGTTGCCGGCTCACTCAACGCCGTGGCTGGAGGTGGCAGCTTCCTCACCTTGCCCGCACTGGTGTTTGTCGGTTTGCCTCCTGTGGTGGCCAATGCCACCGGCACCGTGGCGCTGCTGCCTGGGTACTTGTCTGGCGCCTGGGGGTTTCGTGAAGACCTGCGGGCGCCGCCCGGCCTGACGATGGCACGCATGGCCACGCTCAGCCTGGCCGGTGGTGCCGCCGGTGCGTTGCTGCTGCTGGTCACCGATGACCGCACGTTCCGCATTCTCATTCCCTGGTTGCTGCTTGCGGCTACCGCCTTGTTTGCCATCGGCCCCGCGATCGTGCGGCGTTCGCGAACGCGCACGCGCACTCTCGAAGGCAGCGCGCCATCGCTGGTCCGCGCCACCATCGGTGTGCTGCTGGTGTCGGTGTACGGTGGCTATTTCAACGGTGGCCTGGGCATCCTGCTGCTGGCCTTGTTCGGTCTGCTCGGCCAGTCGAATCTGCATGCGGCCAATGGCAGCAAGAACGTCGTCTCGGCGCTGCTGACCGCGATTGCAGTGCTGGTCTATGCCGCCGGCGGTCTGGTGGCGTGGCCGCATGCACTGGTGATGATGGTGGCGGCCACCGCTGGCGGCTATATCGGTGCCCGGATGGCGCGTCGGCTGCCACCTGCCGTATTGCGCACCGGCATTGTCGGCATCGGTCTGGTGATGTCGGCCATCTTCTTTGTTCGGGGCTGAACGCGCCCCTGCGATGTTGCAAACCCTGCGGGCTTGACCCGAACCGGAACCACCCCAACCACAATCCATGAAATACGCATCGAGCCAGGACTTTCTCGCCCATGTCGAACGACGCAACCCGGGGCAGCCCGAATACCTGCAGGCAGTCTCAGAGGTGATGGACAGCGTGTGGCCCTTCATCGGCCGTGAACCGAAATATGCGGAGCAGGGTCTGCTCGACCGCTTGGTCGAGCCCGAGCGGGTCATCATTTTCCGGGTGTCATGGGTCAATGACCAAGGCCATGTGGAGGTCAACCGCGGTTATCGCGTCCAGCACAGCCTGGCGCTGGGGCCGTACAAGGGCGGACTGCGTTTCCATCCGTCGGTCAATCTGTCCATCCTAAAATTCCTGGCCTTCGAGCAGACGTTCAAGAACGCATTGACGACCTTGCCGATGGGCGGCGGCAAGGGTGGTTGTGACTTCGACCCCAAGGGCAAGAGCCCGGGTGAGGTCATGCGGTTTTGCCAGGCCTTCGCACTCGAGCTGTATCGGCATCTGGGTTCCGACACCGATGTGCCGGCCGGAGACATCGGCGTAGGCCAGCGCGAAGTCGGATTCATGACCGGCATGGTCAAGAAGATCACGAACCGGGCCGATTGCGTGTTCACGGGCAAGGGGCCGAGTTTTGGCGGGTCGCTGATGCGGCCGGAAGCCACCGGCTACGGCACGGTCTTCTTTTCCGAAGAAATGCTCAAGCGCAAGGGCCTGAGCCTCGAGGGGATGCGGGTCGGGGTGTCTGGCTCGGGCAACGTCGCCCAGTACGCGATCGAGAAGGCAATGCAATTCGGCGCCAAGGTGATCACGGTGTCGGACTCCAGCGGTTCGGTGGTGGACCAGGACGGCTTCACGCCGGACAAGCTGGCCGAGTTGATGGAGGTGAAGAACCACCTGTACGGCCGCGTCAGCGACTACGCAACACGGGTCAAGGCCGAGTTTTATCCTGACCAGCGGCCCTGGCAGGTGCCGATGGACGTGGCATTGCCCTGTGCCACACAGAACGAGCTCAATGAAGACGATGCGCGCGTGCTGGTGGCCAATGGCGTTCAGTGCGTGGCCGAAGGCGCCAACATGCCGTCGACGCTGGAGGCGATCGAAGTCTTCGAGCAAAGCCGCGTGCCGTATGCCCCGGGCAAGGCCAGCAACGCCGGGGGCGTTGCCACCTCGGGCCTGGAGATGAGCCAGAACGCGATGCGCCTGGTGTGGAACAGCCGCGAGGTCGAGGACCGCCTGCACGGCATCATGCGCAGCATCCACCAGACCTGTGTCGAACACGGCAGGCGGCCCGACGACAGCATCAGCTATGTCGACGGCGCGAATGTGGCCGGTTTCGCGCGTGTGGCCGATGCCATGATGGCGCAGGGCATCGTCTGATACCCGGCTGATTTCAGGCCCGCCGGTTCCACTGCGCCGATGCGCGCGCGGCGGCGTGCGCCGACTCGCGCTCACGCGCCGAGTCTGCGGCGTCAGAACATCGTGTTCCCGTTTGCGGAGGTCACCGGCACGACCTGCAACACGTCCCAGTGCTCGACGATCCGGTCGTCGGCGTCGAAGCGGAAGATGTCGATGCCGGCCCAGAGCGGGTTCGTGTCGCCCGGCCAATGCTGGCGGCAGTGCAGCACGACGAGGTCACCCTCCGCGACCACCCGCACGAACTCGACGTGTTTGCCCGGGCACTCACGCGCCATGCGCTCGAAGTACACGACGAAGGCCTTGGCGCCGTCGGCGACGTGCGGGTTGTGCTGTCGATAATTCGCGCCGACGTAGCGCTCGACCGCCTCCCGCGGTCGGCACTGGTTGAACATCAGGTCGTAGAACGCCAGCGCGTCGCGTTTGTGGCGCGCGAGTCGTTCGGCGTCCGCGACCGGCGCGGCGCTCGTCTCCGGCGCCGGCCCGGTGCCGGCGACGAGCGTGCCGCCGAAGGCCTGGCGTCCCGCAGCGGCCGGCGCGAACTGCAGGTGCACCCGTGACGCGGGGCGGCCGAACGCCGCGGCGACGACATCGGTGACGGCACGCGCCTGCGCCGCGCGCGCCGCGCCTTCCGCCGGCAGCACCGCGTGCAGCACGGTGACGAAGACCGGCAGCGCGCTGCCGTCGTCGCCATCGTGCGCCACCGGCGTGCCGTCCTCGGCGTAGCCGGCCCGGGAAAGCGGCGTCAGCCGCACCCAGGTCCGGCCCGGCGCCGCACCGAACACCGCGCCGAGCGCGTCGGCCAGTCCCTGTGCGGCGCCGGCCGGCGCTTGCGCCGCCTCGGCCAGCACCGGCTGCACGTCGACGATCGGCATCTCAGTCCCCCTTCTGCGGCGGCGGCGTGCCGGGGCGCGGGTCCGTGCACAGCAAGCCCATCACGACGGTGTCGTGGTCGATGCCGTCGAAGCGCATCGCACCCCGCCGCCGGCCCTCATGGCGGAAACCCGCGGCCTCGTACAGACGGATCGCGCCGAGGTTGTCGGCGCGCGCGGCCAGGCTGATGCGCGTCAACCCGGCTGCCCACGCGCGCTCGATGCAGGCGTCGAGCAGGCGCCGGCCGAGCCCGCGCCCGCGCCAGTCGGCCCGCACGCCGATACCCAGGCTGCCGACGTGGGCCACGGTCGGCCACGGCGCGACCGGGAACGCATCGGCCCAGCCGACGACCGCGCCGTCGCCGTCCGGCGCATCGAGTTCGGCAACCACCTGCGCCGCGTGCTGCACGATGCCCTCGCGCACGAAGGCCTGCAGGCGATCGAGCGGCGGCGCCTCCAGCATCGCGAGCCCGCGCCGCTCGCGCGCGACGCCGTCGAGGCAGGCAAAAAAGCGCACGACATGCGCTTCGGTGATCGGCAGCACGTGCACCCGCGTCGACGCTGGGGCCGCGCCGGACATGTTGCGGACGCCTAGAGAAAACCGGCGTGAACCGGCGGCCGGTCAGGGCGGTCGTGCAGGCCGTCCACGCGCACGATGGGCACCGCGTCCAGCGTCGCATCCGGCGCCTGCGCGGCCGCGGCGGCACGCGCCTGCACCTCGAACCGGTTGTCGAGGTAGGGCCGGTGGCCGCGAGCCGCCTGCCACAAGGACTCGAGCGGGTACAGGATCAGCATCAGCGGCCCCCACCGCGCGTACTGCGCGACGTGCGCGTGTTCGTGCGCACGCAGCCCGGCGAGCAGGCTCGGAGAGCGGCCGAGCACGACGTGGCCGAAGGTGATCGCATCGAACACGCCGGGCCAGCGCTCCGCCCGCGCAGGGTCGGACGGCGCGATCTCCAGCACGCCGCGCACGCGGCGCCATGTCAGCGGGCCGGCGATCAGCGCGAACGCGGCCGCAGCGCACAGGCCGAGCGCGCTGCACGGCAGCGCCCACGCCCGCTGCGCCAAGCCTCGCCGGTGCACGGCGTAGCGGCCGCTCAACCGCCGATGACGCCGCACGCTATGCGTGCGCCGCCACCGCCGAGCGCGGCCGGCTGGTCGGCATGGTTGTCGCCGCCGGCGTGCACCATCAGCGAGCGCTTGGAGATCTCGGCGATCGTCTTCAGGCGTGGCGCGAGCACCGGCTGCGTCGCCCGGCCGTCGGCGGCGACGGTCAGCGGCGGCAGGTCACCGAGGTGGCCGTCGCCCCAGGGCTCGCCGTGGCGCTGCGTGTTCTGCGGGTCGTAGTGACCGCCCGCCCCGAGCGCGGCGACCACCGTGCCGTCGCGCGAACCCGGGTCGCACGACGGCTTTTCATGCACGTGGAAGCCATGCACGCCCGGCGGCAGGCCACTGAGCGCGGGGTAGAACACGAGGCCGTAAGCGGTCTCGACGATGCGCACCTGGCCGACCGAGGCCCCAGGCCCCGCACTGCCGGCGATCGCCAGCGGCAGCGTCAACTCGGCCGCGGCCGCGTGCCCCGCAGCGCCGGCAGCGAGCGCGACACCGAGCGCGGCAATCGAGAGGTTCTGGTGCATGGGGCTCGCCCTCCGTCGGGCCACCCGACGGGCCCGGTTGCGTCCGAGCATACAAAGCCTGCCGCGATCACACCAGGGGTGCAGGTTTCCGTTCGTGACGACTGCGCTCAGGCGTCCGGCGTATCGGTATCGGTGCGGCCGCGCTGCAACTCGGCGCGCGCCCCGGTGGCCAGCGCCAGGTAGCGCCGCTTGAAGTGCTGTTGCGCGTCGTCGTCGAGCTCCTCCAGGTCGAGCAGCGCGTTGTGCGCCCCCTGCGTCGCGCGGATCAGTTCGTCGAGCTTGAGCTGCATCGCTTCCGTGTCGCGGTTCTGCGTGTTCTGGATCAGGAACACCATCAGGAAGGTGACGATGGTCGTGCCGGTGTTGATCACCAGCTGCCAGGTGTCGCTGAAGTGGAACAGTGGCCCGGTGACGATCCATACGACGACCACACCCAGCGCGAGCATGAACACGCGCGGGCGGCCGCAGAAGCGCGCCGCACGCTTCGCAAACGACGAGTACCAAGCCTTCGATGCCATCACGAGCCTCCGCCAGCCGCGCGCGAGCATACGCGCGCGCCGCCTTTTGCGAGTGAGCGGCCGACGCCTCGGAGCGCGGCACTCTCGCCCGCAGCCCGCAGCCCGCAGCCCGCAGCCCGCAGCCCGCCGCTCAGCTCACCAGCCGCTGGGTGTCGATACGGTCGCGCGCCTCGATGTAGATGCGCGTGATCTTCGGGAAACGACCACGGATCGCGAGCTCGATGCGCTCGATGGTGTCGGCCGCCTCGGCCGCTCCGGTGCTGGACACCAGGACGACGTCGAGCGCCAGCAGCGCGTCGTCCGAACCGAGGTACATCGTCAGCGGCGGGCCGACCTGCTCGACCTGCGGCTCGGCCTGCGCCATCTCGCGGATCGCGTTGGCCGTCTCGGCCGAGACGCCCTCACCTACGAGCAGCCCGCGTGACTCGCGGACCAGCAACACCGCCACGCCCGCCAGGATCAGGCCGATGACGACCGACGCCGCGCCGTCGAGCACCGGCAGGTTCAAGCGGTGGCTCGCGTACAGGCCGGCGGCGGCCACCGCCAGGCCGGCCAGCGCCGCACCGTCCTCGGCCAGCACGGTGTAGACAGCGGGGTCCTTGCTCGACTTCAGCGCCGCCCAGAAGGGGCGCCCCTTGTTCTCGCGCAGGAACTGCCGCAGCGCGATGACGAAGCTGATGCCCTCGAACACCGCCGCCAGCCCCAGCACGATGTAGCCCCAGAAGGCGTCGGAGAGCGGCTCCGGGTGCCGCATGTGCACGACGCCTTCGTAGATCGACATGCCGCCGCCGAGGCCGAAGATCAGCACCGCGACGATCAGGCTCCAGAAGTACAGCTCCTTGCCGTGCCCAAACGGGTGGGCGACGCTCGGCGGCCTTTTCGACAGGTGCAGGCCGACCAGCAGCAGCACGCCGTTCCCGGCGTCTACGGTCGAGTGGATGCCTTCGGACAGCATCGCCGAGCTGCCTGTCATGCCGGCGACGATGAACTTGGTGACCGCGATCGCGGTGTTGGCGCCGATCGCGCCGTAGACGGCGAGTTTGGAATCAGCCATCGATCGGCGTGCTCAGGCCGCCGACACGTCGACGGGCTGCACGGCGTCCGGCGGCACCGGCGCGCCGAGCTGGAGCGGCGCCAGCGCCGCGCGCACGCGCTCGGACACGCCGCGCACCAGCTTGCCCGCCAGCGCCACCGCCGGTGGCGTGCGGCGCTGCCAGTGCTCGAAGGTCGCGCGCACCGCGTCGGCGTCGACCGCCTGCAGGCGCTCCAGGCGCTCGGCGAGCGCGCGCACCCGGCCGAGCGCGAACAGGTCGAGCGCCGCCGCTTCGAGCCGGCGCGCCGGCTTCTCGTGCGCGCGGAGCCAGCGCACCGCGAGCTGGTTGCGCGCACGTTCGAGCGTCACCGGATCGGCGTCGGCTTCGGCCTGCGCGCGCAGCAATGCGGTCAGTGCCGGCAACAGCTCGTCGAGCTTGTCGGCCGCGAACGAGGCCTCGACGACGAACTCGCCGCACAGGTCCAGCACGTCGGCGGCGCAGGCGGCGTAGTAGACGAGGCCGCGGCGCTCGCGCAGCTCGGCCATCAGCGGCGAGCTCATGCCTTCGCCGAAGCAGGCGGCGGCGAGTTCGCCGATCGGGTCGGCGGCGGTCAGCGGCGGCAGCGGGTAGCCCAGCACCAGGTGGGTCTGGCTGCCCGCGTCCAGCCGCCGCGTGCGCAGGCCGCCGCGCCAGTCGGGTGCGGCCACCGTGTGCGGCGTGCCGGCGGGCAAGCCGCCGAAGGCGGCCTCGGCGGCGCGGCGGAAGGCGTCGGCATCGATCGAGCCCGCGGCCGCGAGCACCAGGTTGGCGCCGGTGAACTGGCGCTCGACCCAGCGCCGCAGGTCGTCGGCCTGCAGCCGCTCGACCGTCGCGCGGCGGCCGATCGCCGGCTGCGCGACCGGGTGCAGGCCGTAGCAGGCGGTGTCGAACAGGCGGTATGCGGCGGCCATCGGGTCGTCGTCGTCCTCGACGAACTCCTGCAGCAGCACCTGGCGCTCACGCTCCAGTTCGTCGGCCGGAAAGGTCGGCGTGGTGACCAGCTCGGCCAGCATCGGCACGAAAGTGAGCGCATCCCGCGCCAGCCCGCGCATGTGGAACGCGGTGTGGTCCTTGTCGGTGTGCGCGTTGACGTCGGCGCCGAGGCGCTCGGC
>JBDTUO010000091.1:0-8709 GCA_040007675.1 Rubrivivax sp. | reverse complement strand
GCGCGCGCAGCGCGACCTGGGCCCCGCTTTCCTCGCCGGTGACGTACAGCGGCCCCGCCGCTCCGGCAGCGCCTCGCGCGATCGTGTCCAGCGCCTGCAGCAGCAGCGTGCTCTTGCCGATGCCGGGATCGCCGCCGATCAGCACCACGCCGCCGGCGACCAGGCCGCCGCCGAGCACGCGGTCGAGTTCGGTGATGCCGGTCGGTGCGCGGTCGACCTCGCTCGCCTCGATGTCGGCCAGCGCCAGCACCGGCTGGGCCTGCACGAGCGCCTGGAACCGATGCCGGGTCGGCGCCTCCGCGACGCCCTCGACGAGCGTGTTCCAGGCCCCGCAATGGGGGCACTTGCCGAGCCACTTCGCGCTGCTGCCGCCGCAGTCGCTGCAGACGAAGACGCTGCGTTCGCGTGCCATCAGGCGGTCGTCGTCGCCACGGGCTTCACCCGCCGCCGTCGCGCAGCGTGCCGCGCTGCGCCTTCACCGCCCCGCGCGCGGCCTTGGACTCGAGCCGACGCCGCTGCGACGCCTTCGTCGGCCGCGTCGCGCGGCGCAGCGTCGGCACGTGCGCGGCCCGGTCGACCAGCGCCTGCAGCCGTTCCAGCGCGGCGGCCCGGTTCAGCGGCAGGCTGCGATGCTCCTGCGCCTTGATGACGACGACACCGTCGCGCGTCAGGCGCTGGTCGGCAGTGGCCAGCAGCCGCTCCTTCACGGCCGGCGGCAATGAGGATGCCGTGACGTCGTAGCGCAACTGCGCCGCGCTCGACACCTTGTTGACGTTCTGGCCACCGGCGCCCATCGAGCGCACGGCGCTGAACACCACCTCGGCCGGATCGACGCGCGGCCCTCTCACCTGGCCGTGGCCGTCAGGGCGCGCGCTTGCCGCGCACCGCCTGGACGATGAAGAGCAGCACCACCGCGCCGATCACCGACATGATCCACCCCGCCGGCTGGCCGACCTCGTACCAGCCCAGCGCCTGGCCGACGTAGCCGGCGACGAACGCGCCCGCGATGCCGAGCAGGCAGGTCAGGATCCAGCCCATCTTCTGGTCGCCCGGCAGCACGAAGCGCGCGAGCGCGCCGACGATCAGCCCGACGATGATGGTGGTGATGATGCCCATGGGTTCCCTCGATCGATGATTGTTGGAGGGCGCTATGGTGCCACCGATGGCGCCACGCGGTCGCCCCCGCGATCGGCGGGGCCGTCGTCGTCGGCCCGCATCGGCACGCGCGACGTCAGCGCACACATCAGCTCGTAGCCGATGGTGCCGGCCGCGCGCGCGGCGTCGTCGATCGCCAGCCGGCTGCCGTGCGGGCCGCAGCCCCAGAGCGTGACCTCGCTGCCGGGCTGGGCCAGCGGTACCGGCGTCAGGTCGACCGCCAGCATGTCCATCGAGACTCGTCCGACGGTACCGGTGCGCACGCCATCGACCAGCACCGGCGTGTCGGACCCGGCATGGCGCGGGTAGCCGTCGGCATAGCCGCAGGCGACGATGCCGACCCGCATCGGCAACGCGGCACGGTAGGTGCTGCCGTAGCCGACGGCGTCACCCGCTGCCAGCTGTTGCACGCCGATCAGGCGCGAACGCAGCGTCAGCGTCGGCTCCAGCCCCAGTTCCGGCGCGCTGCGCACCGGAAAGCCGGGCGCGCTGCCGTAGCACAGGATGCCCGGGCGTACCCAGTCCTCGCGCAGTGGCGCGGCCAGCGCCGCCACGTCGCCTGCGGCGAGCGCATGCACGCGCAGCAGCGCCGCGCTGTTGGACAGGCTGCGCTCTCCCGGCAGGCCGTCGGTGACGCGGTCGAACACGGCGCGCTGCGCGGCCACGCCGAGCGGGCCGTCGGCGTCGGCGAAGTGCGTCATCAGCGTCACCTCGTCGACCTGCGGCAGCGCGTCCAGTCGCGCCCAGGCCGTGCGGAACGCATCCGGCGCGAAGCCCAGCCGGTTCATGCCGCTGTTGAGCTTGAGGTAGACCCGGTGCGGGCGCTGCGTCTTGTGGGCCGCGAGCCAGTGGATCTGCGCTTCGCAGTGCACGGTGTGCCAGAGGTCCAGGCGCGAACACAACTCGAGGTCGCGCGGCTCGAAGCAGCCCTCGAGCAGCAGCACCGGGCCGCGCCAACCGAGTGCGCGCACCCGCTCGGCCTCGGCCAGATCGAGCAGCGCAAAACCGTCGGCCGCGCGCAGGCCGTCGAACGCCCGCTCGATGCCGTGACCGTAGGCGTTGGCCTTGACCACCGCCCAGACGCGTGCGTCGGGCGCCGCGGCACGCGCCCGACGGAGGTTGTGCGCCAGTGCGCTGCGGTGGACGACGGCTTCGATCGGGCGTGGCATGACAGACTCCGGACCGGGCATTCTGCCCGTCGCACCGGGGCATTCTGCCGAAGGCGCCGTGCTATAAACCGCCCGCCCCAGCAGGAGACAAGACAGCGGCGTGGCCACGAAGGCTCCGCATGCCGGCCGCGCCGACCGCATGAAAAAAGGCTTCTCGACCATCATGTCGGCGCAGTTCTTCAGCTCGCTGGCTGACAACGCGCTGTTCGTCGCCGCGATCGAGTTGCTGCACAGTGCCGGCTCCGCCGAGTGGCAACGCGCCGCGCTGGTGCCGATGTTCGCGCTGTTCTACGTCGTGCTGGCGCCCTTCGTCGGCGCCTTCGCCGACTCGATCCCCAAGGGCCGGGTGATGTTCGTCTCCAACAGCATCAAGGTGGTCGGCTGCCTGATGATGTTGTTCGGCACCCACCCGCTGCTGTCGTACGCGATCGTCGGCCTCGGCGCGGCGGCGTACTCGCCGGCCAAGTACGGCATCCTGACCGAGCTGCTGCCGCCGTCGCAGCTGGTCAAGGCCAACGGCTGGATCGAGGGTCTGACGATCGGCTCGATCATCCTCGGCGTGCTGCTCGGCGGCCAGCTCGTCGGCCCGGTGCTGGCACCGTGGCTGCTGTCCGTGGACCTGCCGCTGATCGACACCGGCATCGACAACCCGCCCGAGGCCGCGATCGGCGCGATCGTCGGCCTGTACGTCATCGCGGCCCTGTTCAACCTGAAGATTCCGCGCACCGACGCCCCGCTGCAGCCGCTGTCGGGCCGGGTCGACGTGCTGCTGCGCGACTTCACGCGCTGCAATGCCCGGCTCTGGCAGGACAAGCTGGGCCAGATCTCGCTCGCGACGACGACGCTGTTCTGGGGCGTGGCGGGCAACCTGCGCTACATCGTGCTCGCCTGGGCGGCGGTGGCGCTCGGCTACAGCGTCACGCAGGCGTCGGCGCTGGTCGGTGTGGTCGCGGTCGGCACCGCGCTCGGGGCCGTCGTCGCCTCGGTGGCGATGCGGCTGGACCGCGCCACCTCGGTGATCCCGCTCGGCACCACGATGGGCCTGCTGCTGGTGGCGATGGTCTGGATCAAGAGCGTCTGGATCGCGGCGCCGTTCCTGATGCTGCTCGGCGCACTCGGCGGCTTCCTGGTCGTGCCGATGAACGCGCTGCTGCAGCACCGCGGCCACAACCTGATGGGCGCCGGCCGTTCGATCGCGGTGCAGAACTTCAACGAACAGGCCGCGATCCTCGCGCTCGGCGCGCTCTACACCGGCATGACGCGCTTCGGCGTGACGGCGCTGCTGGCGATCTCGATCTTCGGCTTCGTCGTCGCCGCGACGATGGAAGCGGTGCGCCGCTGGCACGCGCGCAACCTGCGCGAGCACCGCACCGAGGTCGAGCACCTGCTCGCGGTCGCGCGGTCGGACGGCCACTAGGCCTGGCCGGCCCGGCCCGTCGCCCGCGCTTCGATGGCGTCCCCCCGTTCGTTCGTGCCGGCCGCGGTGCTGGCGCTGACCTTCAACGCCTTCACCTGGGGCGTGTCGTGGTGGCCGTTCCGCCGCCTCGAGTCGCTCGGCCTGCACCCGCTGTGGGCCACGGCCGGCGTCTATGCGCTGTCCGTCATGGTGATCACGCTGGCGCGGCCGCGCGCCTGGCGCGAACTGCTCGCGACCCCCGCGCTGTGGGCCCTGGTGGTCGCGTCCGGCACGACCAACGCCGCGTTCAACTGGGCCGTGACCATCGGCGACGTCGTGCGCGTCGTGCTGCTGTTCTACCTGATGCCGCTGTGGGCGGTGTTGCTGGCGCGCGGCTTGCTCGGTGAGCGCCTGACGGCGCTGGCCGCACTGCGGGTCGCGCTCGCGCTTGCGGGTGCGGCCATCGTGCTGCGGCCGAGCGCCGGCGGCTGGCCGCTGCCGCAGTCGCTGCCGGAGTGGCTCGGCGTGCTCGGCGGCTTCAGCTTCGCGCTCAACAACGTGCTGTTGCGGCGCGAGGCGGCACGCAGCGACGCCGCCCGCGCGCTCGCGATGTTCTGCGGCGGCGTGCTGATCGCCGCGGCGCTGGCCAGCGTGCTGACACTGCACGGCGCCGTGCCCGCACCGCCCGCCCCAGCGGCCGCCTGGCTGCTCGGCACGCTCGCGCTGGCGCTGTGGTTTCTGCTCGGCAACCTGGCGCTGCAGTTCGGCGCCGCCCGCCTGACGGCCAACGCGACCTCGGTCGTGATGGTCACCGAGGTGCTGTTCGCGTCGGCGTCGGCGATCGTGCTCGGCGCCGGCCACCTCACCCCGCAGCTCGCACTCGGCGGCGCGCTGATCGTCGGCGCCGCGCTGCTGGCCGCCTGGCGCGCCTGACGCCGCGGGCTGGAAGTGCTCAGCCCCGCCTGAGTTCCGGGCACCAGCGTGCCAGCTCGCGACGCAGGGTGTCCAGCAACAGCGGCTTGGTCAGGAAGGCGTCCATGCCGGCATCCTGGCAAGCCTGGGCATCGCTGCCCATCGCGTGCGCGGTCAGCGCGACGATAGGGAAGCCGGGCAGGTCGCCGCGGCGCTGGTGGTCGCGCAGCATCCGGGTCGCAGTCAGGCCATCCATCACCGGCATCTGCAGGTCCATCAGCACCAGCCGCGGCGGTGCGGCGGCGCAGGCCTGCAGGGCCTGCGCGCCATCGGCCGCGCTGCGCGAACTCAGCCCGAGCGCACGCAGGAACTCCTCGGCGATCATGCGGTTGATCGCGTTGTCCTCGACCACCAGCACGTGACCGGCGCCCGGCTGCAGTGCCGGCACGGCCGGCGGCACCGGCGCCGGGCGCAGCCGCGTGGTCAGCAGCCGCAGACCGCGCGGCGTCAGCGGCATGATGTCGAGCGTCATGTCGAGCGCGAGCGCACGCTGTTCGAGTGCCGGCTGGTTCCAGTCCGGTCGGATCAGCAGGCTGAGGTGGGCCCCCGGCAACGCCTGGCGCAGCGCGTCGAGGTCGGGTGGCGGCGTCATCACGTGTTCGGCGACGACGACGAGCGCCGGCAGCGGGGTGCCTGGCGCGGCGTCGCGGGCGCGCTGCGTCGCCGCCTCTACGCTCGGCAGCAGCTCCGCGCTCCACCCCATGCGCTCGAGCCGACGCTGCAGCCACAGCCCCATCTCAGCGCGGTGGTACAGCAGCCACGCGTGCGCCGGTGGCGGCAGCGGCAGCGGATCGGGGTCGGTTGCCGCGTCGAAGCTCAACCCGAGCGTGAAGACGCTGCCCTGGCCCGGCGTGCTGCGCAGCGTGATGTCGCCGCCCATGCGTCGAGCCTGCTCGCGCGCGATCGTCAGGCCGAGTCCGGTGCCGCCATGCGCGCGCGACAGGCTGGTGTCGCCCTGCACGAAGTCTTCGAACACCTCGTCGGCCCGTTCGGGCGTCAGCCCGGGGCCGCTGTCCTCGACCCGCAGCGTCAGCTGCAGGCGGTCGGGATTGCCGGGCAGCGGCAGCAGCTCGTTGACCACCGCGATGTGGCCGCTTGCAGTGAACTTGGCGGCGTTGCCGACCAGGTTGGCGACGGTCTGGCGCACCCGGAGCTCGTCGCCGCGCACCCAGTTCGCGTCTCCGACCCAGTCGTAGCGCACCGCCAGACCCTTGCCGCGCACCAGCGGCATCGCGGCGCGCAGCACCTCTGCCACCGCCTCGGCGAGGTCGAAGGGCTCGTGCGCGAGCGGCCGGGTGATGTCGCGCGCGCGAGTCACGTCGAGCACGTCGTCGATCGTGCGCTGCAAGGCATGGCCGGACTGCATCGCCACCTCGAGGTAACGCTGCTGGCCGCTGTCGGTGGCGACGCGCCGGGCGAGGTCGACCAGCCCGAGCAGCCCGGCCAGCGGCGTGCGCAACTCGTGGCTCATGTGGGCGACGAAGCGGGCCTGCGCCTGGTTCGCGTGCTGGGCCTCGACGCGGTCCCGTTCAGCGGCCGCCAGCGCCGCGACCAGGCTCGCGGTGCGCTCGAGCACCTCCTCCTCGAGCGCCTGCCGTCCGCGGTGCAGGCCGTCGATGTCGGTCAGCGCCCCGGTGACGCGCGTGATGGCGCCGGTGGCGTCGCGCCAGCCGCGACCCCGCAACACCATGAAGCGCCAGCGGCCGTCGGCGTGGCGCAGGCGCAGCAGGCGGTCGATCGGGGTGACGTCGGCGGCCATGCGCTCGAATGCCTGCCGCCAGGCATCGGCGTCGATGGGGTGCACCCGGTCGGCGAGCGCCGCCAACTGCGCGTCGAGCGCGCCCGGCGCCAAGCCCAGCAGGTGACCGAGCCGGTCCGAGTACCACGCCTGCCCGGTCGCCAGCGCGACCTCCCACAAGCCGTCGCTCGCGCTCTCGGCGGCGCGCCGCCAGCGCGCCATCGGGTCGTCGGCGGCGAGGTTGAACGACGGTGGGTCGGTCGACGGCATGGTGCGATTCCGGGGTCGCTGAATCTTACGACGGGCGCCTGCGGCCGACTGCCGGTAGCGCGGCCCCCATCGCGTCGGACAAGGCGCGGGCGCGCGCTTACCATCTGCACCACCTCCGCTCGCTTCCTTGCCGCCATGACCGCGTCGCGTGCCCCCGCCCAGACCAGCGTCTACGATTTCCAGGCGCTGTCGATCGATGGCCAGCCGGCCGACCTGTCGACGCAGCGCGGCAAGGTGCTGCTGATCGTCAACACCGCCAGCGCCTGCGGCTTCACGCCGCAGTTCGGCGGGCTCGAAACCTTGTGGCGCTCGTACCGCGACCGCGGGCTCGTGATCGTCGGTTTCCCGAGCAATGAGTTCGGCGCCCAGGACCCGGGGGCCGACGCCGAGATCGCGTCGTTCTGCCAGCTCAATTACGGCGTCAGCTTCCCGATGATGGCCAAGGTGCAGGTCAACGGCGCCCAGGCCCATCCGCTGTGGCGCTGGCTGAAGGCGCAGGCGCCCGGCCTGCTCGGCAGCGAGGGCGTCAAGTGGAATTTCACGAAGTTCCTGGTCGGCCGCGACGGGCAGGTGATCCGCCGCTACGCGCCGAACGACACGCCCGCGTCGCTCGAGGCTGACGTCGTCGCGGCGCTTGCCGCCTGAGAGCAAACGGAGCCGCCACCATGTTCGAGCACCTCGAGCCGTACGCCGGCGACCCGATCCTCGGCCTGAACGAGGCGTTCCAGGGCGATCCACGATCCGGCAAGGTCAACCTGTCGATCGGCATCTACTTCGATGGCGCAGGCCGCATACCGGTGCAGGGCAGCGTGCACGAGGCCGAGACGCAACTGCTCGCCGAGCGCGCGGCCAAGCCCTACCTGCCGATCGAAGGCGCGGCGGCGATGCGGCTGGCGGTGCAGGCACTGCTGTTCGGCACCGATCATGCAGCGCTGCGCGAGGGCCGCGTCGTCACGCTGCAGACCGTCGGCAGCAGCGGCGGCCTGCGCGTCGGCGCCGATTTCCTGCACCAGTGGCTGCCGGCCAGCGGCGTCTGGGTCAGCGACCCGACCTGGGACAACCACCGCGCGATGTTCGAGGGCGCGGGCATCCGGGTGCAGGCCTACCCGTACCACGATGCCGCGAGCGGCGGCTTGCGCTTCGACGCGATGTGCGAGGCGCTGCGTGCGCTGCCGCCCCGGAGCGTGGTGCTGCTGCACGCGTGCTGCCACAACCCGACCGGCGTCGACCTGACGCCGGCCCAGTGGGACACCTTGCTGCCGGTGCTGCAGGAGCGCTCGCTGCTGCCCTTCCTCGACCTCGCGTACCAGGGTTACGGCGACGGGCTCGACGCCGACGCGCGGGTGGTGCGGCGTTTTGCGGAGACCGGACTCAGCTTCCTCGTCGCCAACTCGTTCTCGAAGAACATGAGCCTTTACGGTGAACGCGCCGGCGCGCTGAGCGTCGTCTGTGGCGACGCCGCCGAGGCCGCGCTGGTGCTCGGTCAGCTGAAGTCGACCGTACGGCGCAACTACTCGAGCCCCGGGCTGCACGCGGCCGGCATCGTCGCCAAGGTGCTCGGCGAGCCCGCGCTGCGCGCGCGCTGGGAGGGCGAGGTGGCGGCAATGCGCGAGCGCATCCTGACGATGCGCCAGCGCCTGCACGCGGCGCTGACCGGGCGCCGCCCGGGGCGCGACTTCGGCTACCTGCTGCAGCAGCGCGGCATGTTCAGCTACACCGGCCTGTCGCCCGCCCAGGTGGATCGGCTGCGCGAACACCATGCGGTCTACCTCGTGCGCTCGGGCCGGCTCTGCATCGCGGGGCTGAACGACGCCAACCTCGACCGCACCGCCGACGCCTTCGCCGCCGTGCTCGACTGACCAGCGGCGCGGCGCCAGCCAGCCAACCCGGTAGTGTGGTGCGCCGTGCTGTTCTGCACTTATGCAGGCGCCGCCATCAGCCCGCCGCATCGCGAGCCGAGGCCAGCGGGTGCCCTTCCCCTGCATGTCCCCCGCCATCGGCCTGCGGCC
>JBDTUO010000090.1:0-8734 GCA_040007675.1 Rubrivivax sp. | reverse complement strand
TGCACACGCTTGCCGCTCGAGAGCTGCGCCTGCAGCGTCGCGAGCTCGGACTGACGCTGCTGCAGCGTGGCGAGGCCGCGCTCGTAGGTGTTCTGGGTGGCGATGCGCATCGGGGTGGTGTCCGGGTTCAGCGGGAGGTCGCCTGCAGCAGGGTGTCGAAGATCTGCTGCGCGATCTGCAGCACCTTGGCCGCGGCCTGGTAGCTCTGCTGGAATTCGATCAGGCGCGCCGCCTCCTCGTCGAGGTTGACGCCGGCGTCGTTGGAGCGCGCGGTCTCGGCCGCCGCGGCCATCGCACCCGAGATCGACGCCATCGACGCCGCGCCCTGCACCCGCACGCCGATGTCGGCCATTGCCGACGCGTAGGCGTCGGTGACGCTGCCGCCCCCGGCGAGGCTGCCGTCGCTCAGGCGCACCCGTCCGACCAGCACGGCGTCGCGCAGCGCGGCCAGCGCGCGGGCGTTGCCGTTGTTGCCGGCCGGGTATGGCGTCGGCTCCACCGTCAGCACGTCGCCGCTGCGTGGCACCCCGGACAAGGTCAGCGCAAAGCCGTTGATCGCCGGGTCGGGTGCGGCCGGGATCGACTGGCCCGCCAGCCAGGTGCCGGTGCCGCTGGAGACCAGCACGTTAGTCGTGCGGTCGCGCAGCTCCCAGGCATACGCACCGGCGTCGTCGGTGAAACTCAGCGTCGCGACCTGCTGCGGGTTCACCGACGGGTCGGTGATCGTCAGCGAGGCGATCGCCGCAGTGCCGGTGTTGGTTGCGGCGGCGCTGGCGGTCAGCGGCGATGCCGCGGCGAGGTCGCGCGGGTCGGTCAGCAGCGCACGCATGTCCACCGCCGCGCGCGAAACCGGCTGGAGCAGGAAGCGGTCGGTCGTGGCCGGGGCCGGGCTGCCGAGCGAGATGCGAAAGCCGTCGACGACGTCACCGTCGGCGATCGTGGTCACGCGCCCGTCCGCCAGCCGCGTCAACTGCCACACGCCGGGCGTGCCCGACGGGTCGGCCGCGAGCCGGTACTCACTGGCCTGCAGTTCCGACGGCGACACGACGCTCAGGCCCACCTGCGCCACATAGCGGCCACTGGCGTCCTTCTGGTTGCCGGCGTTGGGCAGCGCGACCGGCGCGCCGACGCTGAACAGGTTCTGCGACGGCACGCTGCCCACCGGCGGCCGCAGGTTCAGCCCGCGCTGCTGCTGGGCGTTGACCGCGCCGGCGACAGCAGCCGCCATTTGACCGAGCAGTGCCCGCGCGTCGACGAGGTCGTCGTTCTGGAACTTCAGCAAGCCCGGCAGCCGACCCCCGCCGAGGGTATCCGGGTTGAGCCGCAGCGACGTGCCGTTGTCGAGCACGGCGATCGCGGCGCGCGACGGATCCTCGGGGTCGTCCACCACCGCCAGCGCCAGCGCCTGCGTGCCGAGCACCAGCCGCTGGCCACCGCCGGCGAAGACGCCGATGCTGCCGTCGTCGGCCCTCACTGTCGTGACGCTGATCTGCTCCGACAGTTTCGCGATCAGCAGGTCGCGCTGGTCGAGCAGGTCGTTCGGCGGCTGGCCGAGGCCACGCACCGCGGCGATCTGCTGGTTGACCGACGCGATGCTGCGCGTGATCTCGTTGACCTGCGACACCGTCGTCTTCAGGTCCTCGCGCAGCAGCTGCTGCTGGCTGTCGAGCTGTGCTCCGGCGCCGGCGAAGCGGGCCGACAGCTCCTGCGCCCGCGCCAGCACCACCTGGCGCGCGGAGGCGTCGGCCGGGTTGCTGGCGAGGTCGCTCATCGCATCGAGAAACTTCAGCGTTGCGGCGCCGAGACCGTTCTCGCCGGTCGGGAACACGTTCTCGAGGCGCTGCAGCTGACCCAGCCGCGCCGCGTCCATCGCCGCCAGCGACTGGGTCGTCAATGCTTCGCGTGTCAGGAAGGCGTCGTGCGCACGCACCACCGTCTCGACGTCGGAGCCCTTGCCGAAGAAGCCGGCGCCGCTGAACTGAGCCTGCGCGGTCGCGAGCTCGACCCGCTGGCGCGAGTAGCCCTCGACGTTGGCGTTGGCGATGTTGTGGCCGGTGACCTGCAACGCGGCGTAGTTGGCCGCCATCGCACGCATGCCGAGCGACATCAACGGAGAAGCACCCATGGCCGTCGGCTCCTGCTCAGGTCTGCGAGCGCTGCAGCTGCAGCGTGGTGTTGATGACGCGCGTCAGCTTGTCGGCGTATTGCGGGTCGGTCGCGTAGCCGGCCCGCTGCAGCCCGAGCGCAAATTCGCGCGCGGTGTCGGCCTCGCGCACCGCCTGGTAGCGCGGGCTGTTCTGCATCAACCGGGCGTAATCGGCAAAGGATTCGGCGTAGCTCGCGTAGGCGCGAAACTTCGCCGTCGTCTTGCGCGGCTGGCCGTCGACATATTCGGTCGTCGTGACCTCGGCCACCGGGCCGGTCCAGCCACCGCTGGCCTTGATGCCGAACAGGTTGTGCGACGGCGATCCATCGGCGTGCCGGATCTCGCGCCGGCCCCAGCCCGACTCGTGTGCCGCCTGCGCGACCATGAAGGTCGCCGGGATGCCGCTCGTGGCCTCGGCGGCCTGCGCCGCCGACCGGTGCTGCTGCAGGAAGGCCGCCGCACCCCGCTCCGGGATGCGCGTCGGCGCCGCGTCGCGCTCCAGCGGCGGCGGCTGCGGGTGGGCCCCGCGGGCCAGGTTCGGCGCCGGGATCGGTCCCGGGTTCATGCCCATCTGGCGTTCGAGCTGGCGCGCGATGGCGTCGGACAGCCCGCCCTTGATCCCGGTGAGTTGGCCGGCGAACTGCTGGTCCAGCATCGAGGTCGCGAGCTCGCCGCCGGCTCCGCCGCCGTTCATGCCGCTGTCCATCGTGGTCGCGCGCATGCTCTTGACGAGTTCGTTCATGAACAGCGCCTCGAACTGGCGCGCCGCTTCGCGCACCGCGGCCCGCGGGTCGGTGTCGGCACGGCGGCGCAGGCCGTCGAGGGCGCGCAGGTCGAGCGGCACACCGGCGCCGACGGCAGCGGCCGTCATATGACCTCCAGCTCGGCCGCGAGCGCACCGGCGGCCTGCATCGCCTGCAGGATCGCGAGCAGGTCCTGCGGCGTCGCACCGAGCGAGTTCAGCGCCTTGACGACATCGGTCAGCTGCGTGCCGGCGGACAGCTGCATCAGCGAACCGGCCTGCTGCGTGATCGCGATCTCGGCCTGTTCGGCACTCACCGTGCGGCCTCCCGACAGGGGTGACGGCTGGCTGATGACGGGGATCGAGCTGATCGTGACCGACAGGTTGCCGTGCGCGACCGCGCAGGCGCCCAGCGTCACCGCGTCGTTGATGACGACCGAGCCGGTGCGCGCGTTGATGACGACCCGCGCGGCCGGCCGCGCGAGCGTGATCGGCAGGTTCTCGATGTCGGCCAGGAAGCTCACGCGGGCCGGCGCGCCGGCCGGCATGCGCACCTGCACCGTGCGGCCGTCGAGCGCGGCGGCGCTGCCTTCTCCCTTGGCGGCGTTGATCGCCTGCGCCACGGCACGCGCGGTCTGGTAGTCGTCGGCGCGCAGGCCGAGCAGCACGCTGTCGCCGTCGAGCAGCGGCGTGGGCACACTGCGCTCGACCGAGGCGCCGGCCGGAATGCGGCCGGCCGACAGGTGGTTGATCTGCACCTTGGAACCGCCGGCCGACGCCCCCGCGCCGCCGACGATCAGGTTGCCCTGTGCGATCGCGTAGACCTCGCCGTCGGCGCCGCGCAACGGCGTCATCACCAGCGTGCCCCCGCGCAGGCTCTTCGCGCCGCCCATGGACGACACGTTGATGTCTATCTTCTGGCCCGGCGTCGCGAACGGCGGCAGCTCGGCTGTCACCATCACCGCGGCGGCGTTTTTGCCCTGTGGCAGCACACCCGGCGGCAGCGCGACGCCGAGCGACTGCAGCAGCGCAGTCAGGCTCTGCGCGGTGACTGCGTTCTGCTCGCCGGTGCCGTCGAGGCCGACGACGAGCCCGTACCCGACGAGCTGGTTGGCGCGCACGCCCTGCACCGCGCCGAGCTCCTTGATGCGCGCAGCAGCGGACGGCAGCGGCCACCACAGCGCCGCACTCGCCACCGCGAAGGCTGCGCCGACGACCCAGCGCAGCAGGCGGTCGAGCATGGGCGGGGGCGGCACGGCGTCGGGCCGCGGGCCGGCGGGGTGGAGCAACACGGGCGGTACAGGCGGTGGTGTCATGGCGGCGTCAGCTCACATCGGCAGCACGCTGAGGAACACGCGCGCGAGCCAGCCCATCCGCTGCGCCTCGGCCTGCGCGCCGCGGGCGCGCTGGTCGACGCGCACATTCGCGACCTGGATGCTGGACACCACGTTGCCGGGCCGGATCGTTCGCGGGTCGACCTGGCCGGAGAAGCGCAGCACGTCGACGTTCTGGTTGACGCCGAGTTGCTTCTCGCCGCTGATGATCAGGTGGCCGTTGGCCAGCACCCGCGTCACGGTGGCCGTGATGGTGCCGGTGAAATTGTTGCTCGACTCGGTCGTGCCCTTGCCTTCGAAGCTGTTGCTCGAGCTGCCGCTGGCCCCTGCGCGGGTCAGCGCCTTGCTCGACACGCCCGGCAGCGCGCTGATGCTGGCCTCGACGCTGCCGCTCTTGTCGATCTGGCTCTTGGCCGTCTGGGTCGCGCTGATGCGCTCCTCGATGCGGATCAGCAGCGTGTCGCCGACGTGGCGTGCACGATGGTCCTCGAACAGCGGCCGGTAGCTTGCCGCCTGGTAGATGGAGCCGGTGGCGGCGCTGGGCAGGTCCGCCACGGCGCGCGGTTCGACCGGTGTCGTGTCGGCCACCTCGGCCTGCGGGAACAGCGTCGCGCAGCCACCGAGCATGAACAGCCCGAGTGCCGCGCAGCCGCGTGCCATCCAGACCGGAGCGCCGGTCACAGCTGCGCCAGACGCTGCAGCATCTGGTCCGAGGTCTGGATCGCCTTGGAGTTCAGTTCGTAGGCGCGCTGGGTCGCGATCATCGTCACGAGTTCCTCGACGACGTTGACGTTGCTGCCTTCGACCATGCCCTGCTGCAGCGCGCCCAGGCCCTCGCTGTCGGGCGCGCCGACGCTCGGCGTGCCCGACGCGGCGGTCTCGGTGAACAGGTTCTGGCCGCGCGGCGCCAGGCCGGCCGGGTTGACGAAGCTGGCCAGTTGCAGCTCGCCGAGCGTGGTCGGCGTCGACTGCCCCGGCAGCAACGCGCTGACGCTGCCGTCGGCACCGACCGTGACCGACAGCGCGTTGGCGGGGATCGTGATCGCGGGCTGGACCGGCTGGCCGTTGTTCGTGACGAGCTGGCCGTCGGCGTTGACCTGGAAGGCGCCGTCGCGCGTGTAGGCGGTGGTGCCGTCGGGCAGCTGCACCTGGAAGAAGCCGCCGCCGTTGATCGCCAGGTCGTAGGTGTTGCCGCTCTGCATCAGGCTGCCCTGCGCAAAGTTGCGCGTGGTCGCAACCGCCCGCACGCCCAGGCCGAGCTGCAGTCCGGTCGGCAGTTGTGCACCGTCCTCGGCCGCAGTGCCGCTGGCGCGCAGGTTCTGGTACATCAGGTCCTCGAACACGACACCCGCGCGCTTGAAGCCGTTGGTGCCGACGTTGGCGAGGTTGTTCGAGACGGCATCGAGCTTGGCCTGCTGGCCTTCCATGCCGGTCTTGGCAATCCACAGCGAACGGATCATCGTGTCTTCCCCGAAGGTATCGGTGGACTGATCTTCGCTGCAGCTCGCGGAGTGTCAGCGCGCGATAAGCGCTGCCTTCGCCGCGTTCTTCGGCCGCCGCGCTGCGGTGCCGCCGTGCCTCAGGCGCTGGCGGGGCCCAGCAGCCGCTGCGCGGTCTGGTCGCGTTGCTCGGCGCCCTGCAGCATGCGCATCTGGTGCTCGAACTGGCGCGCCGCGGCGATCATCGAGACCATCGTCTCGACGGCGCTGACGTTGGAGCCCTCGAGCGCGCCATCCTGAAGTCGCGCGGCCGGGTCGGCCGGCAGGTCCTCGCGGTTCGCGGCGCGAAACAAACCTTCTTCGCCGCGCTGGAGCGGGCCTTCCGGTGTCACGAGCTTCAAGCGGCCGACGATCTGCGGCGCTGCGTCGCCGACGGCGGCGCTGACGTTGCCGTCCGGCGCGATCGCGACACGGGCGTTCGGCGGCACGATGATCGGGCCACCGTCACCGAGCACCGGCAGACCGTCCGGGTTGACGAGCTGCCCCTGCGGATCGACCTCGAGCGCACCGGCACGGGTGTAGGCCTCGGTGCCGTCGAGCGCCTGCACGGCGAGCCAGCTGTTGCCGCGCAGCGCGACGTCGAGCGGCCGGCCCGTGCTCTGCACGATGCCCGGCTGGGCGTCGTAGCCGACCGTGGTCTCGAGCGCGTAGACCCGCGTGCTGGCGCCGTCGCCCTGCACCGGCACGGCGCGGAAGGCCGACAACTCGGCGCGGAAGCCGGTCGTCGACACGTTGGCCAGGTTGTGCGCCAGCACGTCCTGGCGCTGCATGCTGGCCTTGGCGCCGGCCATCGCGAGGTAAATGAGCCGATCCATGCGGGATCCTCAATGACGACGGTCGAAGTGGGGCCGGCGCGGATCCGGGTCTCCCGGTCCGCGACGAGCCCCCGCGGGGGGTGGCGAGCGCAGCGAGCCTGGGGGCACTTGCATCAGCGGAGGTTGACCAGCGTCTGCAGTATCTGGTCCTGCGCCTTGATCGTCTGCGCGTTCGCCTGGTAGATGCGTTGGGCGGTGATCATGTTGACCAGTTCGCCGGTGAGGTCGACGTTCGACTCCTCGAGCGCGCCGGCCTGCAGCACGCCGAGGTTGCCGTCGCCCGGTACGCCGACGATCGGGTCACCCGACGCGTAGGTGCGCGCCCAGCCGTTGTCACCGACCGGCTGCAGCCCCTGCGGGTTGCGGAAGGTCGCGATCTCGATCTGGCCCGCCGGGCGCGACTGCCCGTTCGAATAACGCGCCGAGACGATGCCGTTCGGTTCGATCGCGATCGCCGTCAGCTGGCCGGCGGAGTAGCCGTCCTGACCCAGGTCGGTGACGCCGAATGCGGAGCCGTACTGGGTGGCGCCGGACAGGTTCAAGCCGATGCCGGCAATCGTCATCGTCTCCGCGCCCGCGGCGTTCGTCGAGGCCGGCACGTCGAACAGCACCGGGCCGCTGGGCGCGAGCGGCCCGCTGCCGTCGGGCGCGAACGCGATCGTCGTCAGCGGCAGCGGCGCCGCCAGGCTGCCGGTGACGGGACTGCCGTTGGCGGTTGCAAAGACGTTCCAGGTGTCGGTGGCCGACTTCTGGAAGTAGTAGGTCAGCGCGACCTCCTGCCCCTTGGCGTCGTACAGCGTCAGCGAAGTGGCGTTGTTGAAGGTGTCGGCGTCGTTGAAGTCGACCATCGGCGCGGTCGCCGGCAGGGTGCTGGCCAGCCGGGAGTCGAGGTTCATCTCGATGTCGATGGTGCTCGTCGGGCGCGGATTGATGCCGCCGGTCGGCAACCTCAGCGAGGTGGCCGCACCCGGCTGCACCTGGCCCTGCGCATCGGCCGGATAGCCCATCAGCTGCTGCAGGCTGTTGTTGACGATGTAGCCGTCGCGGTCGACCTTGAACTGGCCGTTGCGGGTGTAGTTCGTGACGCCGCTGCCGTCGGAGACCTGGAAGAATCCGCCGCCGTTGATCGCCAGGTCGAGCGCGTTCTGCGTCGTCGAGATGTTGCCTTGCGTGAACTGCTGCGACACCGCGGCGAGGTTGGTGCCGATGCCGATCGCCGTCGCGCTGGCGCCGCTGATCGCGGCCGCGTAGACGTCGGTGAACTCCGCGCGCGCGATCTTGGAGCCGTAGGTGTTCGCGTTGGCGATGTTGTTGCCGATCACCTCCAGGCTCTTGCTGGTGGCGTTCAGACCGGACAGGCCTTGCTGGAAGCTCATGGGGTGCCCCTGTTCTTTGGGTGATCGATCAGTCAGTTGAATGCGCGCACGTCGCCGTAGGCGACGCGGCCGGAGTGTTCGAGTGCCAGCGTCAGACCGCCGCCGCCGCTGCTCGCGACCGAGGTGACGCGGTCGAGCATCAGCGGCGTCGCGCCGACGCTGGCGGCGCCGAGCTTGGCGCTGACCCGGAAGCTGCAGAGAGCGGGGTCGGCGGCGCCGCTGGCGTCCCACTCGAAGCCCTGGGTGCCGCTGCCGAGCGCCCCGAGGTTCAGGCTGTCGATGACGTGGCCGGCGGCGTTCAGCACCTCGACCGTGACCTGGTCGGCCGGGCCGTCGAGCTCGAAGCCGGCTTCGGCGCGGCTGCCGTCGACGGCGAAGCGGTTGCCCGCCACGGTGACGTCGTGGCCCACCAGCGACGCGCCCTGCAGCGCCTGCATCTGCACGAACTGCGCGTTCAGCCCCTGTACCGTCGTGTTGAGCCGCTCGATGCCGGAGACGGTGTTGATCTGCGCGATCTGCGTCGTCACCTGGGCGTTGTCCATCGGATTCAGCGGGTCCTGGTTCTGCATCTGCGCGACCAGCAGCTTGAGAAAGCGGTCGGCGTCGGCGCTGCTGCTGCCGGCCGTGGCGGGGGTCGCGCCGCTGCTGCGGGCATTCAGCGCGTCGATGGGGGAGGTGCTCATGGCGGCTCGGTGTGAGGGGTGGCGGCGCGTCAGCCCTGGCCGAGCTGCAGCGTCTTGGTCAGCAGGCTGCGCGCGGTGTTCATGACCTCGACGTTGTTCTGGTACGAGCGCGAGGCCGAGATCATGTTGACCATCTCCT
>JBDTUO010000089.1:0-8739 GCA_040007675.1 Rubrivivax sp. | reverse complement strand
CATCGTCCAGGGCCAGCGCGCGACCTACTTCTGCCCGGCCTGCCAGCGTCGCTAGCTGTGGTGCCGGCGCACACGCCGAAGCACCATCCCGGTGCGCGCGCGTGAAGCCTGACGCGGCGGCGGGGCGTCGCGTGTCAACAGATGTATCGGTGGCGAACCGCGCGCAGGCCCTGAGCTAGCATGCCTCGCAGCCATCATGCACAGCCTGCTGACTTCCCGCCTGGATACCCAGGCCGCCTGGCGCGCTTCCCTGGACCGGGCGGTCGCGGCGCTGGAGCGTTTCCTCGCCGAGCACGACCTCGACGAGCCGGCCGACACCACGCGGCTGGCGGCGCTGCGGCAGCGGCTGCAGGCCGAGCGGCTGACGGTGGCCTTCGTCGCCGAGTTCTCGCGCGGCAAGTCCGAGCTGATCAACGCGATCTTCTTCGCCGACACCGGCGGTCGGGTGCTGCCGGCCACCCCCGGCCGCACGACGATGTGCCCGGTGGAATTGCGCCACGACGCCGGGGAGCCGCCGTCGCTGGCGCTGCTGCCGATCGAGTCGAGGCTCGACGGGGCGTCGCTGACCGACCTGCGGGGCCGCCCGTCGGCGTGGCAACGGGTGCCGCTCGACCCGACGCAACCCGCGGCACTGGCGCGCGCACTCACCGCCGTCACGCGCACGCAGCGGGTGGCCATCGACGTTGCCGAGCGGCTCGGGTTCTGGCACGCCGAGCAGCCCGACGACAACCCGCCGGTCGAGGACGACGGTCGCGTCGACGTGCCGGCCTGGCGCCATGCGCTGATCAACTACCCGCACCCGCTGCTCGAGCGCGGCCTGGTCGTGCTCGACACGCCGGGGCTCAATGCCATCGGCGCCGAGCCCGAGCTGACGCTGTCGCTGCTGCCCGCGGCGCACGCCACGGTCTTCGTGCTCGGCGCCGATACCGGCGTCACGAAGTCCGACCTCGAGATCTGGCGCCAGCACCTCGCGGGCGCCGCGCGCGAACGGTTCGTCGTGCTGAACAAGATCGACGCGCTGGCCGACCCGTTGCTCAGCGCCGCCGCGGTACACGCGCAGATCGACCGGCAGTGCCGCGGCGTCGCGACCACGCTCGACCTGCCGCTGGCGCGCGTGTTCCCGGTCTCGGCTCGCACGGCCCTCGCGGCGCGCATCGAGGGCGACGCGCAGCGGCTGCAGGACAGCCGGCTGCCGGCCCTCGAAACCGCGCTCGCGGCCGAGTTGCTGCCGCGCCAGGCCGAGTTGCTGAGGCAGGCGCTCGAGCAGACCCTGCGCGGCGTGCGCGACGCCGGCGCACGGCGCCTGTCGGACCAGCGCCGGCAGAATGCCGAACAGATGCTCGAACTGCGCGGCCTGCGCGGCAAGAGCAACGCGAAGGTTCGCCTGATGCTGCAGCGCGTCGAGGCCGAGGCGGCGGAGTTCGAGCGCTGCACGACGCGCCTGGCGGCGCTGCGGGCGGTGCAGGCGCGGCAGCTGCGCGAGGGTCTCGCGCGCCTGTCCAGCGAAGGGCTGCGCGCCGAGGTCGCCGCGCTGCAGAGCCACCCGGGAGCCGCTGGCGTGTCGCTGGCGGCACTCGCGTCGCGCAAGGGTTTCACGCAATTGTTCGAACGTCTGCGGCGGCGGCTGGACGCGGCCGAGGCCCAGGGCGCGGAGATCCGCCAGATGCTCGAGGCGAGCTTCGGCACGCTCAACGCCGAGTACGGTTTTGCCTTCGTCGTCAACGCGGCGCCGGAACTGGATCGCTACCGCGACGAGCTGACCCTGATCGACCACACCTACGGTCGCTACATCGGCCTGGCACAGGCCTGGCGTCTCGCGTTGCCCGGTTTTGCCGAGCAGTTCCGCCGCATGCTGCTGGCCAAGCTGCGCGTCGTGTTCGAGAACGCCGCCGGCGAGATCGAACTGTGGAGCAAGGGCGCGGGTGAGCAGGTCGAGCTGCAGTTGCGGGAGCGCCGCAAGGCATTCCAGCGCCGGCGTGAGGCGCTCGAGCGCATCCAGCTCGCCGCCGGCGAACTCGAACAACGCATTGCCGAGATCGAGGCCCGGGAAGAGCGTCTGCGCCTGCTGCAGACCCGGCTCGACCGGCAGGTCGAGGACGCGCTCGGCGTGGGCCGCAGGCCGGCGCCTGATGCGACGAGGTCCGAAGCGGCCGCCGCATCGGCACGACGCACCGCCGCCGCTTGACGACCGCCGGCCGCAAGAGGCCGGCCGCGGCCGGGCCCGGCCCGGATCGCCAGCCCCCGCTGGCCGATCGTGTCATCGCCTGGCAGCGCACTCACGGCCGGCACGACCTCCCGTGGCAGGGCAGCCGGGACCCTTACCGGGTGTGGCTGTCGGAAGTGATGCTGCAGCAGACCCAGGTCGCGACCGCAGGCGTCTACTTCGAGCGGTTCCTGCAGCGTTTTCCCACCGTCGAGGCGCTCGCCGCCGCACCGCTGGACGACGTGCTCGCGCGCTGGAGTGGTTTGGGCTATTACGCACGGGCCCGGCATCTGCACCGCTGCGCACAGGTGATCGTCGAGGGGCACGGCGGGGCCTTTCCACGCGATGCCCACACGCTGGCGACCCTGCCGGGCATCGGCCGCACGACCGCGGCGGCGATCGCGGCGTTCTGCTTCGGCGAGCGTGCGGCGATCCTCGACGGCAACGTCAAGCGGGTGCTGACGCGCGCGCTCGGCTTCGGCGCCGACCTCGCCGTAGCGGCCCACGAACGCCGGCTGTGGGCGCAGGCGGAGGCGCTGCTGCCACTGCACGACATCGAGGCGTACACGCAGGGCCTGATGGACCTCGGCGCCACAGTCTGTCTGCGGCGCCGGCCGCGCTGTGAGGTCTGTCCGCTCGCCGGGGACTGCGTCGCACGTGCCGCAGGACGGCCCGAACACTACCCGGTCAAGACGCGCCGGCTGACGCGCGGCCGGCGTGCCCATGCGCTGCTGTGGCTGCAGCGCGGCGATGGCGCGGTCTGGCTCGTGCAGCGGCCCACGCCGGGCGTCTGGGCGGGCCTGTGGACCTTGCCCGAGCGCGCGACGCTGGAGGATTGGCGGCGGCTCGCGACGACCTGGCCCGGGCACGGCGAGGTGCTGCCGGCAATCGACCATGTGCTGACCCACTTCGACTGGCGGCTGGAGCCGCTGCGCTGGCGCCTGCCGGCGCGCGCGTCAGAGCGGGCGCTAATCGCGGTCGAGGCGGCGCTGCCGCCCGGCCGCTGGGTGGCGTGTGATGACGCCCTCGCGCTCGGCCTGCCGGCACCGATCCGCCGCCTGCTGGCGCCGGCTGCGGTGCCGGACGCAGGGCGCGCCGGCTGATCAGTCGCCGATCACCTGCTTGCCGCGCAGGTACTCGTCGACCAGCTGCAGCCGCACCGACGGCGACTCCAGCGCCATCAGGCGCTGCTTCGCGGCGAGCGAGATCGGCAGGATCTCGCACCAGCGGTTGGCGACCCAGCCGGCGTCGTCGAGCCGGAAGGGTTCGTCGAACGGCAGCGCCTCCTGCGCCCGCAGCGACTCGATCGCCTGTGCCAGCGCCTCCACCGTGGGCCTCATCGCGGGCGCCGGCAGTTCCGTGGGGTCGTCGTCGACGGGATCGACGGGCGCCTGCCACAGGCCGTCGGTCTGCTGGCGGGGCGTGTCGGCGAGCCGGAAACGCTGGGCGCCGGAGCAGCGGACGCGCAGGATGCCGGCCTGCTCGCCGTCGACATCGACGATCTGCGCGAGCGTGCCCACGTCCTCGATGCGGACGTCGCCACGGCCGGTGTCGACGCCCTGGCGCAGACACACGACACCGAAGGGCTGAGCGCGCCGCAGGCAGTCGCCGACGAGGTCGAGGTAGCGCGCTTCGAACACCTTCAGCCCCAGCCGGCCACCGGGGAAGAGCACGGCCTGCAGCGGAAACAGCGGCAGCAGGTGGCTGGCCCCCGCTGCACAGGCACCGTCAGTCGAGCGCATCGAGCTCGCGGTGCCGCACGAGCGTGCTGGCGGCGTCGCGGAAGAGCGCGCCGAGCGCCAGCGCCATGTAGACGGACCGGTGCTGGCCCCCGGTGCAGCCGATGCACACGGTCAGGTAGCTGCGCTGGGCGGACTTCAGCGCCGGCAGCCAGTGGCGCAGCATGGCCTCGATCTGGCCGAGCATCTGCCCGACCTCGGGCTGCGCCTCGAGGTAGGCGGCGACCTCGGGGTCGCGCCCGGTCTTGGGCCGCAGCTCGCGGATGTAGAAGGGGTTCGGCAGCACCCGCACGTCGAACACGAAGTCGGCGTCGAGCGGCACGCCGTGCTTGAACGCGAACGACTCGAACACGAGCGTCAGCGCCGACGGCGGCACACCGACGAGGTTGCGCACCCAGTGGCTGAGCTGCGCCGGGCGGAGCTGGCTGGTGTCGATCACGGTCGCGGTCTCGCGCACCCCGGCGAGCAGTTCGCGCTCCAGGTCCAGGGCTTCGGTCAATGCACGCGACAGCTCGCCGGCGGTCAGTGGGTGCGGGCGGCGCGTCTCGGAGAAACGCCGGACCAGCACGTCGGTGGCGGCGTCGAGGAACAGCAAGCGGATGCGCTGGCCCTCTTCGCGCAACTGGTCGACGATCGGCAGCAGTTGCGGCAAGGACACTGCAGTGCGCACGTCGACCGCCACCGCCACGCGCCCGGTCGCTCGCTGCTGCTCGAGCCAGATGAACTCGCGCAACAACTCGGGCGGCAGGTTGTCGACGCAGAAGTAGCCGGCGTCCTCGAGCGCGTGCAGTGCGACCGACTTGCCCGAGCCGGAGATGCCGGTGACGAGCACGATCTCGGCCCCCGCAGGGGTGCCGGCGGCGCCGCCTGTGGCCGCGGAAGCGGGCACCGGCGCGGCGCGCGCGGGCTCGGAGGGATCGCTCACAGGGTGTGGCCTTCCAACATGGCTTGGGCATGCGCACGGCTGGCTGCCGGCGCACGCCGGCCGCCGCCGAGCATGCGCGCGATCTCGGCCACGCGCGCGTCGTCGGTGACGGGGCTCACGTCACTCACCGTGCGGCCACCGCGCGCCGATTTGGCGACGACGAGGTGCCGGTCGGCGCAGGCCGCCACCTGCGGCAGGTGCGTGACCGCCAGCACCTGCTGGTGCCGGCCGAGCCCCTGCAGCAGGCGGCCGACGCTGTCGGCGACCGTGCCGCCGACGCCGGCATCGATCTCGTCGAAGATCAGCGTGCTCAGGGGGGAGTAAGCGCCTGCCGCCGGTGCGGCCGCTTTGGGGGCAGCGCTCGCTGCGGCCGCTCCGGTGCTCGTGACCGCGATCGCCAGCGCCAGGCGTGACAGCTCGCCACCGGAGGCGACCTTCGCGAGCGGGCGCGGCGTGCTCCCGGCGTGGCCGGCCACCAGCAGCTCGACGGCGTCGAGGCCGTGCGACTGCGGGGTCTGCAACGGCGTCAGCGCGATCTCGAAACGGCCACCCTCCATGCCGAGCGGCTGCATCGCGGCAGTCACCGCGCGGGCGAGCCGGGGCGCTGCCTGCCGGCGCCGGCGCGACGCCTCCGCGGCGGCTTCGCGCCACGCGGCCTCGGCATCGTCGGCGCCACGCGTCAGTGCGTCGAGGTCGGCCGCCGCGTCGAGTCCGCGCAACTCGGCGCGCCAGCCGTCGAGCAGCGCCGGCAGCTCGCCCGGTGTGCGACGGTAGCGGCGTGCGAGCGCCATCCAGTCGCTCAGACGCGCGTCCAGCGCCTGCAGGCGGTCCGGATCCGGTTCGGCGCGGCCGAGGTAGGCGTTCAGCGTGTGCGCCGCGTCTTCGAGCTGCGCCTGCGCTCCGCGCAGCACCTCGACCGCCGGGGCCAGCTTGGCGTCGAATCGCTGCACATCGTCGAGCGCGTCGACGGCCCGCGCGAGCAGCCCGTCGGCGCACGGTTGACCGTCGGTCAGCGCGTCGAGCGCGGCCCGCGCGGCGTCGATCAGCGCCTGCCCATGCGACCGTCGCTGGTGTTCGGCGTTCAACTCGTCCCACTCCTGCGCGCCCGGCGCGAGGCGGTCGAGCTCACCGATCTGCCAGGCCAGCCGCTCGCGCTCGCGCTCGATGCCGTCGCGCTGCGCACGGGCAGTGTGCAACGCCGAGAGGCGCTCGCGCCAGACCTGCCAGCGCGCGACGAGGGGAGCCGGGTCGACGCCGGCCTGCGCGTCCAGCCACTCACGCACCGCGGCGGGCTTGGTCAGGCGCTGCCAGGCGTGCTGGCCGTGGATCTCGAGCAGCGCATCGGCGAGTTCGCGCAGCTGCGTCGCGGTCGCGGCGCTGCCGTCGAGCCAGGCGCGGCTGCGGCCCTGCGTGTCGACACTGCGGCGCAGCAGCAGCCGGTCCTCGCCGTCGGGCGGCGCGCTGAACCCGGCGGCGTCGAGCCAGCCGGCCAGCGCTGGCGGGCGGTCGAATTCGGCGCTGACCTCGGCCCGCGCGGCGCCTTCGCGCACCATCGTCGCGTCGGCCCGCGCACCGAGCACGAACTGCAGGGCGTCGATCAGGATCGACTTGCCGGCGCCGGTCTCGCCGGTCAGCACCGTGAAGCCGGGCCCGAACTCGAGCTCCAGCTCGGCGACGATGACGACGTCGCGCAGGTGCAGGCGGCGCAACATCAGCGGCGACTCACAGGGCGCGGGCGGGCGCGCATGTCAGACCACGCCTTCGTACCAGCGCAGCTTGCGCCGCAGCGTGGCGTAGTAGCTCCAGCCGCGCGGATGCAGGAAGCGCACCTCGTGCGCCGACCGCCGCACGCGCACCTGGTCGCCGTGCAGCAGCGAGGCAAGGCTGTGCATGTCGAAGTTGGCCGTGACGTCCTTGCCGGCGACGATGCCGACCCGCACCTCGACCGTGTCTGGCAGCACGATCGGCCGGTTCGACAGCGTGTGCGACGCGATCGGCACCAGCACCCAGCCGGCGATGCCCGGGTGCAGGATCGGCCCGCCGGCCGACAGCGCATAGGCGGTCGAGCCGGTGGGCGAGGCGACGATCACGCCGTCGGCGCGCAGGTTGGCGACGAAGTCGTCGCCGATGTCGATGCGCACCTCGACCATGCTCGCGCTGGCGCCGCGGCTGACGACGACGTCGTTCAGCGACAGCCCGGCGTGGATGCGCTCACCATCGCGCCAGACCTCGCCTTCCAGCATGCTGCGGCGTTCTTCTTCGTACTCGCCAGCGACCATCGGCGCGAGTGCCTCGCGCCACTGGTTCGCCGGCACGTCGGTGATGAAGCCCAGGCGCCCCTGGTTGATGCCCACCAGCGGCAGCCCCTGGCGCGCGACCTCACGCGCGACGCCGAGCATGGTGCCGTCGCCACCGACGACGACGACGAGATCGCAGACGCGGCCGAGTTCGGACACCGCCAGCGCGTCGACGCCGGCGACGCCGGTGGCCTGCGCCGTCTCGCGCTCGAAGGAGACGTCAAGACCCTGCGAGGACAGGAAGTCGGCGATCTCGAGCAGCACAGCGCCGATGCCGCGGCTCTGGAACTTGCCCACGATCGCGGCATGTCGAAAGCGGCTCGGCATATGCGTCGGATTACACCATAGGGGTGTCGCGCGCCCAGGGGCTGCGGCGGGGGCGGTCCCTACAATGCAGCATGCTGGACGATCGCGCGCGGACGCTGCTGAAAGCGCTGGTGGAGCGCTACATCGCCGATGGGCAGCCGGTCGGCTCGCGCACGCTGTCGCGCGCATCCGGGCTCGACCTGAGCCCGGCGACGATCCGCAACGTGATGGCCGACCTCGAGGAGCTCGGGCTGATCTCCAGCCCGCACACCTCGGCCGGCCGGGTGCCGACCGCGCGCGGCTACCGGCTGTTCGTCGACACCATGCTCACGGCGCGGCCGTTCGATCCCGCCCGCGCCGACCCCGAGATGGCGGCGGCGCGCGAGCAGCTGCACCCCGACCAGCCGCAGCGCGTGATCACGCAGGCGGCGTCGCTGCTGTCGAGCCTGAGTAGCTTCGTCGGCGTCGTCACCGCGCCGCGCAAGGCCAGCGTGTTCCACCACATCGAGTTCCTGCGCCTGGGCGACCGGCGCGTGCTCGTGATCCTGGTGGCACCCGACGGCGACGTGCAGAACCGCGTGATCTTCACCGCCCGCGACCACACGCAGAGTGAACTGATGGAGGCCACGAATTACCTCAATGCGCACTACGCCGGCCTGTCGATCGACGAGGTGCGACGGCGGCTGAAGGCCGAGATCGACGCGCTGCGCGCGGAGATCGCCGCGCTGATGGAGGCGGCGGTGCAGGCCGGCAGCGAGGTGCTGGCCGAGAGCAGCGACAACGTCGTCGTCAGCGGTGAACGCAACCTGCTCGGCGTGCAGGACTTCGGCAACGACATGGGCAGCCTGCGCCGCATGTTTGACCTGTTCGAGCAGAAGACCGAGCTGATGCGGCTGCTCGAGGTCAGCAACAAGGCCGAGGGCGTGCGCATCTTCATCGGCGGCGAGAGCCAGGTCGTGCCCTACGAGTCGCTGTCTATCGTGACCGCCCCCTACGAGGTCGACGGCCGCATCGTCGGCACGCTGGGCGTCATCGGCCCGACCCGCATGCCCTACGACCGCATGATCCAGATCGTCGACATCACCTCGCGCCTGGTGGGGCACGCGTTGTCGCACAAGTAGGGCGGCAGACCGGCGCAGCGGACGCGCTGTGCGACCGACGGGCTCGACCCGCCGCCTAGAATGCCGCGCGCGGGCCGTTAGCTCAGCTGGTTAGAGCAGAGGACTCATAATCCTTTGGTCATTGGTTCGAACCCAATACGGCCTACCA
>JBDTUO010000088.1:0-8772 GCA_040007675.1 Rubrivivax sp. | reverse complement strand
CGCGCCTCGTCGCCGAACTTCGCGAGCGCGCGCTTCATGTAGCGCAGGTAGGCGCCGCCGTGGCGTGCCTCGTCGCGCGCCAGCGTCTCGTAGATGTGCTTGATGACCGGCTCGGAGTGCCACTCCGCCGCGCGCCGGTACCAGTGGTTGAGCCGGATCTCGCCGCAGAAATGCAGCATCAGCGTCTCCAGCGCCGGTGCCGGATCGAACTCGAACCGAACCGCGTGCAGTTCCTCCTCGGTCGGCACGAGGTCGGGCCGGAAGCGGCGCAGGTATTCCATCAGCACCAGCGAGTGTTTCTGCTCCTCGAAGAACCACACGCTCATGAAGGCGGAGAAGTCGCTGTCGCCGCGGTTGTCGCGCAGAAACATCTCGGTGGCCGGCAGCGCCGCCCACTCGGTGATCGCGTTCATCTTCACCGTCAGCGCCTGCTCCTCGCTCAGGTGGGCGCCTTCGAAGGCCGCCCACGGGATGTCCGTGTCCATGTTCCAGCGCACGGCTTCGAGTTGCTTGAAGAGTTCGGGATACAGCATGGGATCCTCGGCGACTGCCGCTCATTCTAGGGATCCATGAGGGCGCGCGCGCGACGCGCGACGCCACCCCACTCGTTGCCGGGTCGTCGGATGCGCGCACCCGCAGTCGAAATACTGTATAGTCACAAAATGACTACGCAGTTTAAGAACTCTGAAATGGCTGGTTGCATCTGGTCCGGAACTTTGCGCGTAGTGATCTGTCACATGGGGACAGCCACCGCTGCTCCGGCAACCTGGAGCGGTCGGTGAAGTCGATTTTCCTGTCGCGCAGTCGGCCGATTCCGTCGGCTGAAATCCCGGGGCGTCTCTCCTCCTCCTCCCTCCCTCCCTCGTTCGTCCCGGGGCGCTGCGCGACAGTCCTTACTCCGGCCGATGCCCACGCGGCGCGCACCGCGCCCGGCGTCGGCCCCCGCGGCCCGCTGCGGGTCTGTGCACCGCCTCGACGGGAGTGCGCGTGAGCGCCGCACGAATCGCCGTCGTCGGCTCCGGCATCGCCGGGCTGGCCGCCGCGCACCGCCTGACGGCCGCGGGTCAGCAGGTCACGCTGTTCGAGGCCGATACCCGCTGCGGGGGCCACAGCCACACGGTCGACGTCACGCTGGACGGCGTCACGCACGGTGTCGATACCGGTTTCCTGGTCTTCAACCACCGCACCTACCCGAACCTGGTGCGGCTGTTCGAGACCCTCGGCGTGCCGACCGCGGCGTCCGACATGTCGTTCTCGGTCCAGGCGCCGACCCTCGGCCTCGAGTGGAGCGGCGCCGACCTGGACGCCGCGTTCGCGCAGCGCCGCAACCTGCTGCGGCCGCGGTTCTGGCGCATGCTGGCGGAAATCCGCCGCTTTCACGGGGTCGCCACCGCGCTGGCGACGTCGGCTGGCCCGGCCGACGCCGCGGCGCAGCGGGAGCCCGTTGGCGCGTTCCTCGACCGCCACCGTTTCGGCCCGTGGTTCCGAGAAGCCTACTTCCTGCCGATGGTCGGCTGCATCTGGTCGTGTTCGACCGCGCAGATGCTGAAGTTTCCGATCGGGACCTTGCTGCGCTTCTGCCACAACCACGGCCTGCTCCAGTTCGCCGACCGCCCCCAATGGTTCACCGTGCGCGGTGGTTCGCGGCAATACGTCGACCGGCTGCTCGCAGGGCTCGGCGACGTGCGCACCGGCACCCCGGTGCGGCGCGTGCGCCGCCAGCCATCCGGCCACGGCGGGGCCGGCGTGGTCGTCGCCACCGACCAGGGCAGCCAGCGCTTCGATGAGCTCGTGCTCGCCTGCCACGCCGACCAGGCGCTGGCGCTGCTGGGCGACGATGCGTCGCCGGGGGAGCGCGCGGTGCTCGGCGAGATCCGCTTCCAGCCCAACGACGCGGTGCTGCACACCGATGCGGGGCTGCTGCCGCGCCGTCGGCGTGCCTGGGCCGCTTGGAACTACGAGCGTGCCGGTGACGCCGGGCGCGAACACGCTGCCGTCTGCCTGCACTACTGGATCAACCGCCTGCAGCCGCTGCCCTGGTCGCAGCCGGTGCTGGTGTCGCTGAACCCGGTGCGCGAGCCGGCGGCATCGACGGTACTGGGCCGCTACCGCTACCAGCACCCGGTGTTCGATGCCGCAGCCGTCGAGGCCCAGCAGCGGCTGCCGCAATTGCAGGGGCGCGCGCACACCTGGTTCTGCGGCGCCTGGACCCGTCACGGCTTCCACGAGGACGGGCTGAACTCGGCGCTCGAAGTCGCCCGTGCGCTGCGCGACCGCCTCGCGGTGGGCAGCGCGGCCAGCGCGGCGGCATGATTCCGATGCCCGCCACCGCCAGCGCCGCCGGGCCGCTGCTGGCGACCGGCACCGTGCGCCACCTGCGGCTGCGACCGGCGCGCCACGGGTTCGAGATGCGGACCTGGTTCGTGCTGCTGCCGCTGCGGCGGTTGCGCGCCGCGCCCGCTGCGGCGCTGGCGCGCAACCGTGCCGCGCTCGTCAGCTTCCACGACCGCGACCACGGCGACGGCGGGCCCGACGCGCTGGCCTGGTTCGACGCGCTGATGTTGCGCGAAGGCCTTGACCAGCGGGTCGACGGCGAGGTCTGGCTGCAGACCTACCCTCGGGTGCTCGGCTACGCGTTCAAGCCGGTCAGCTTCTGGTACGGCCACCGCGCCGACGGCACGCTGGCCGTCGTGCTGGCCGAAGTCAACAACACCTTCGGCGAACGGCACCTGTACCTGCTCGACGGGCCGGACGTCGGCTTCGGCCGCACGCTGACGACACGCAAGGTGTTCCACGTGTCGCCGTTCTGCCGCGTCGACGGCAGCTACCGCTTCCGCTTCGCGCGCAGCGCCGGCCAGGTGGTCGCACGCATCGACCACCACGACGCCGCCGGCGCGCCGCTGCTGCGCACGAGCGTCGGCGGCCGCCTCGAGCCGCTGACCCGCGGCGCGCTCCGACACGCCCTGGCGTCGATGCCGCTGTTGACCTTCGGCGTGATCGCCCGCATCCACTGGCAGGCGCTGCGGCTGTTTGCCAAGCGGGTGCCGTTCTTCGCCAAGCCGGCGCCGCCCGGCGCCTTCCTCTCGCGCTGACCCGCGCCCGACCGACATGCCCAGCAGCAGCAGCCCTTCCAGCAGTACCACCTTTGCCCGCTCCGTTCCCGCACCGGCAACGGGGGCGGCCCCGCTGGCGGCGCGCCGCGTGCTGCGCCTGCTCGAGCGGCTGCGCGTGGGCACGCTCGAGCTGCACCTGCCGGACGGCACGAATCTGCGCTTGGGCAGCGCCCGCGCCGACGAACCGCACGCGGTGCTGCGCCTGCACGACTGGAGCGTGTTCGCCGCCACGCTGCGGCGCGGCGACGTCGGTTTTGCCGAGGGCTTCATCGACGGCCGCTGGACCAGCCCCGACCCGGCCACGCTGTTGCGCCTGTTCCTGGCCAACCGCGCCGCGCTCGAAACGGCCGTGGCCGGCAGCTGGTGGGGCTCGCTGCTCGACCGCCTGCGCCATCTGACGCACCGCAACTCGCGCCGCGGCAGCCGCCGCAACATCCACGCGCACTACGACCTGGGCAATGCGTTCTACCGCCTGTGGCTGGACGCCACGATGAACTACTCGAGCGCGTGTTTCGACGGCGACATCGGGCGGTCGCTGGAGGTGGCGCAGCAGGCCAAGCTGGCGCGCACGCTGGCGGCGGTGCGGCTGCAGCCGGGGCAGCGCCTGCTCGAGGTCGGTTGCGGCTGGGGCGCGCTGGCGGAAGCCGCGGCCGCGGCGGGAGCCGAGGTCGTGGGCGTCACGCTGTCGACCGAGCAGCTGGCCTACGCACAGGAACGCCTGCAGCGCCGCGGTCTGGCGGACCGCGCCGACCTTCGTCTGCAGGACTACCGCGACGTCGACGACGCGCCGTTCGACGCCATCGTCTCGATCGAGATGTTCGAGGCCGTCGGCCACGCGTACTGGGGCACGTTCTTCCGCACGCTGCACGCCCGACTCAAGCCCGGCGGCCTGGCGTGCATCCAGTCGATCACGATCCACGACGAGCGCTTCGAACGCTACCTGCGTTCGACGGACTTCATCCAGCAGTACATCTTTCCAGGCGGCCTGCTGCCGAGCCCGTCGGCCTTTCGCGCCGAGGCACGGCGCGCCGGATTCGAGGTGGTGCACGAACATGCGTTCGGCCACGACTACGCCGAAACATTGCGCCGCTGGCGCGCCGCCTTCCTGGCACGTCGCGCCGAGGTGCGGCAACTCGGCTTCGACGGTCGCTTCCTGCGCACCTGGGAGTTCTACCTCGCGTATTGCGAGGCCGCGTTCGACAGCGGCAGCACCGATGTCATCCAGTTCACACTGCGCCGCGCCTGACGCCGGGCCCGCCGCGCTGACCGCGGCCGCGAGCGCCCGGCGCCGGCTGCTGGGCGGGATCTGTCGCGCCGGCGTGTTCGGCGTTGCCGGCGCGAGCGACATCGGCTTCGCCGCTCCCGCGCCGCCCGCGTCGCCGCCGCCCGAAGTCCAGCAGCACCTGCCGTCGGCCCGGCTGCACGGGCAGGGCGGCCTGCGGGTGTTCGGCGTGCGCGTGTACGACGCCCGCCTGTGGGTCGGCGCCAGCTTCGTCGCCACGCGCTGGACCGACGCCGCGCTTGCGCTCGAAATCGACTACGCGCTGCCGTTCCGTGGGCCGTCGATCGCCGATCGTTCGATGGAGGAAATGGCACGCCAGCAGGTGCTGCCGGCAGCCACCGCCGACCGCTGGCGCGCTGAGCTCGAGCGGCTGCTGCCCGACGTCGCCGCCGGCGACCGCGTGACCGGACTGCACCGGCCGGGTCAGGGCCTGGCAATGTTCCACAACGGTGTCGCGCGCGGCGCGGTGCCAGACGCCACCTTGGCCACCCGCTTCTTCGGCATCTGGCTCGCCCGCGCGACGTCGGCGCCGGCGCTGCGCGAGTCCCTGCTCGGGCCTGGCGTGTGAACACGCTCGCCGGCTTGCGCTACGGCGCGCTCGGCTTGCCGCTGGCCTTCGTCGCGCTGCCGCTGTACGTGCGGCTGCCGCCGCACTACGCCGAGCGCTACGGCGTGCCGCTGGCCGTGCTCGGCGCGCTGCTGCTCGGCGCACGCCTGTTCGACGCCGTCGCCGACCCGTGGATCGGCCGCCTCGTCGACCGCTGGTTCGGCCACTCGGCGGCCCGCGCGCTGGTCGCCGCGGGCCTTGCGGCGGTGGTGCTCGCGGCCGGTTTCCACGGCCTGTTCTTCCCGCCGATCGAGCGCGGCACCGCCCTGCTGGTGTGGTGCGGCACGCTGCTGGTCGGCACCTACCTGGCGTACAGCGTGCTCGGCGTGGTGCACCAGGCCTGGGGCGCGCGCCTGGGGGGCGGCGCGGAACAGCGGGCCCGGATCGTCGCCTGGCGCGAAGGGGCGGCGCTGGCCGGCGTGCTGCTCGCCAGCATGCTGCCCGCGCTTGCCGGACCGCTCGCCGCCAGCGTCGGTCTGGTGCTCGCGCTCGTGCTCGGGCTCGGGCTGCTCGCGCGCGCGCCCCGCCCGCCTGCCGATGCGGCGGGCGCCGCGCCGCCACACTGGCATGCGCCGCTGGCGACGCCGGCCTTCCGCCGCTTGTTGCTGCTGTACCTGCTCAACGGCGTCGCGGCGGCCGTGCCGGCGACCCTGGTGCTGTTCTTCGTGCGCGACCGCCTTCAGTTGCCGACCTGGGAGCCGCTCTTCCTCGGCGTGTACTTCGCCGCCGGCGCCGCCGCGATGCCGCTGTGGCTGCGGGCGGTCGCGCGCTGGGGCCTGGCGCGCAGCTGGCTGGCCGGCATGGCGCTCGCGATCCTGTGCTTCTCGGGCGCCGCCGCGCTGGGCCCCGGCGACCTCATCGCCTACACGGCCGTGTGTCTCGGCAGCGGAATCGCGCTCGGCGCCGACCTTGCGCTGCCGGGCGCACTGCTGGCCGGCGTGATCCAGCGCGCCGGTCACGGCGGCCGCCTCGAAGGCGCGTACTTCGGCTGGTGGAACGCGGCGACCAAGCTGAACCTGGCGCTCGCCGCCGGCCTCGCGCTGCCCTTGCTCGCCGCGCTCGGCTACGCGCCCGGCCGACACGACCCGACCGCGATGGTGGCGCTGACGGTCGCCTACGCGCTGCTGCCGTGCACGCTGAAAGCCCTGGCCGCACTGCTCTTGTGGTGGCACTGGATCCGAACCGACGAGGACCTCCAACGATGATCAACACTTCCCGCCGCCGTCTGATCGCGGCCAGCCTGGCCAGCGCGCTCATCGCGACCGGCTGCGCTGCGCCGCAAGTGGCCGACTACGCCGACCAGCAACCGATCCTCGACCTGCCGCGCTACTTCGACGGCCCGCTGACGGCGCATGGTGTGTTCACGGACCGCGGAGGCCGGGTGCTGCGGCGCTTCACGGTGGCGCTGCGCGGCCGCTGGGACGGCGCGCAGGGCACGCTGGAAGAGGACTTCCGCTACAGCGACGGCCAGACGCAGCGCCGGGTCTGGCACCTGACGGACCTCGGCGGCGGCCGCTGGGAGGGCCGCGCGGACGACGTCGTCGGCGTCGCCCAGGGCGTCGCGTCGGGCAACGCGCTGCGCTGGACCTACACGCTGGCGCTGCCGGTGGACGGCACCGTATGGCACGTCGACTTCGACGACTGGATGTTCCTGGTGGACGCCGAGGTGATGCTGAACAAGGCCGTGATGAGCAAGTTCGGCGTGCGGCTGGGCGAGGTGACGCTGTCGTTCCAGCGGCCGCCGCGGTGAGCCCGATGAACCCGCCTCTGGGTGACTGGACCGGCCGGGTCTGCTGGCTGGTCGGCGCGTCCACCGGCATCGGGGCCGCCACCGCCACCCGGCTGCACGCGGCCGGCGCGACCGTGGTGATCTCGGCGCGTCCGTCGGCGGCGCTCGATCGCGTCGCGGCCGAGCTGCCCGGCGCCTCGGCCTTGCCGGTCGACGTCACCGACGCCGACGCGATGCAGGCGGCGGCGCGCACGCTGTTCGCACGCCATGCGCGGGTCGATCTGGTGCTGTACTGCGCCGGCACCTACACGCCGATGCGCGCGGCCGAATTCGACCTCGCGGTCGCGCGCCGGCACGTCGACGTCAATATCGGCGGTGCGCTCAACCTGCTCGCTGCGGTGCTGCCGGCCCTGATCGCGCAGGGCGAGGGTCACCTGAGCCTGGTCGCGAGCGTCGCCGGCTACCGCGGCCTGCCGCGGGCGCTCGCGTACGGCCCGACCAAGGCCGCGCTCATCAACCTCGCCGAAGGCCTGTACCTCGACCTGCGCCCGCGCGGCATCGGGGTCTCGCTGATCAACCCGGGTTTCGTCGAGACGCCGCTGACGGCGCAGAATGGTTTCAGGATGCCGGCCCTGATCCGCCCCGACGACGCCGCGCGGCACATGCTGCGCGGCTGGGCGCAGGGGCAGTTCGAGATCCACTTCCCTAAGCGTTTCACGCGCTGGCTGAAGGCGCTGCGGCTGATCGGCTACCGGCCCTACTTCGCGGCGGTGAGCCGCTCGACCGGCCTGTGAGCACCGACGCCCCGCTCCCGCCATCGAGCGACCCGCGCGTGCAACGCATCGTCCATGCTTTCGAGCACCTGACGCCCGCCAGCGTGCCGGCGCTGATGGCCTTGTATGCGGAGGACGCCCGTTTCCGCGACCCGTTCAACGACCTGCACGGCCCGGCCGCCATCGAGCGCGTCTACCGCCACATGTTCCACACGCTGGAGCAGCCGCGCTTCGTCGTGCTCGACACCCTGGTCGACGGCGACCGCTGCGCACTCACCTGGGACTTCCACTTCCGGCTGCGCCGGCTCGGGCCGCGACCGGTCTGCATCCATGGCCTGTCCAAGCTCCATCTCGATGCCGACGGACACATTGCCGTTCACCGCGACTACTGGGACGCCGCCGAGGAGTTCTGGGAGCGTGTGCCGTTGATCGGCGCGCTGATGCGCGGGCTGCGCCGACGGGCGGCTGCCGCCTGAGGCGCGCGTCGGTTACTCAGAGCTGGCCCTCGGTCAGCGTGTCGAGCTGGAAGGTGCCGGACTTGTCGACCAGCCAGACCTCGGTGAACCGGGTCCGCCCGAGCCGCGCCGGCGGCGGAAACGGACCGGCGCGCTGGATCATCTGCACGACCCACGGGCCGACCTCACGGGCCGACGGCGGACGCACCATGACGACGTCGATCACCTGCCCGTCGGGGCCGAGGTGGGTTTCGACGACGGCGATGCCGAACAGCAGCGGTTGCAGCTTGCCGCGGTAGATGCGAGAGCCGTAGGCGGCGTAGATGTGGCGCGCAGCGTCACGCTTGTATTCCGACGTCGTCGCGGCGGCCGACGGCGGCGGCGCGCTGGCCGTGGCCGGCGCCGGCAGCATCGCGAACTGGGCCTGCGCCGCCGCCGTCATCACGCTCAGGCACAGTGCGGCGAGGCAACGCACGGGCGAACACGAACCGGCAGCGCGCGGACGGGAGGGGAACGCGGTGGGGGGCATGGATGCTCCTCGGTGGCGGAGCAGACCGCAGGACGCGGCACCCCGTCGGCGCCCAATCTATCCCCGGACCCGGGGGGTCGTGGGGCATAGTCAGGCGCTGTGCCGCGACTTCCGCCACGCCGTCGCGCACCGCGACGGTGCAGGGCTCAACCCAACCAGCCCTTGCGTCGGAAATACACGATCGGCACCGCCACCGAGATCAGCATGAGCCCGAGCGCGAACGGATAGCCGGCCGCCCAGTTCAGCTCCGGCATCGCCTTGAAATTCATGCCGTAGATGCTGGC
>JBDTUO010000087.1:0-8791 GCA_040007675.1 Rubrivivax sp. | reverse complement strand
CCCGGTTAAACCTCAGCCCTCACTCGATGGTGCCGCGAATGCCTGCCTCCGATTCTCCAGCGCCGCAGGGACCCTTCGGCACGACGGCCGTCGCCTCATGGGGCCTGGACGACGACGATGCCGGCTATGGCCTCGGCGTCGAGGCGGCGCTGCCCTTTTTCGCCGCCTCCGTTGGCGGAGCCGGCGCCGGCGCCGCCAGCCCGCCATCGTGCAGCCCGGCACCCGCGGTCCGCTGAGCGGTAAGCCCGCCGGGCCGGGCCATCGTCGGGGCGCAACGAGGGCCGCTGCGGTTGTCGCCGTGGCCGTCGGTGCGACCCTGTCACTGCAGGCCTGCGTTTCCGCCCCGAAGATGGCGGCGGCGGCGGAGCAGGCGAAGATCGCACAACAGGCGAGCCCCGCCGGCGACGCGACGGTGCAGGCGCTGGCCGGTCAACTGACCGTGATCGGATCCGGCGGCAAGGTGTCGTCGCCGGCCGAGCGGGAACGGCTGATTCGACAAATCGGCAGTGAAGGCAGCGCCGCATCGCTGCGTCGCCACCTCGCAGCGATGGTGTCCACCGACGGCGTCGAACTCTATGCAGGGAACCAGGCGCAGGTGCTGGTCGATGGCCCGGCCACCTTCGACGCCATGTTCAAGGCCATCGCCGCGGCGCGCCGCAGCGTGCTGGTCGAGAGCTACATCGTCGAAGACGCCGAAATCGCGCTGCGCCTGGCCGATGCCCTGATCGCAAAACGCCGCCAGGGCCTGCAGGTGGCCTTGCTGTACGACGGGCTGGGCTCCATCGGCACCGACGACAAGTATTTCGATCGCTTGCGCGCCGCCGGCGTCGGCGTCTGCGCCTTCAACCCGATCAAGCCCGGTGATCGCGCCACCGGTCAGGCGCCGACCCATCGCGACCACCGCAAGATCGTGACCGTGGACCGCCGGATCGGGTTCACCGGCGGCATCAACATCTCGGCCGTGTATTCGTCCGGCTCCTTCGGCAGCGGGGGGCGCAAGGCGCCACCACCGAAGCCCAAGGACGGCAAGGACGGCAAGGACGATGCCGGCTGGCGCGACACCCACGTGCAGCTGCGCGGCCCCGTGGCGGCGACGCTGGACGACCTGGTCCGGCAGACCTGGCGTGACCAGCGCTGCGACGAGGGCACTGCGCTGGCGGCGCTGGAACCGTCCACCGACGCCACGCCTGCTGCGGTCGGCAATGACGTGGTCCGCATCGTCAGCAGCTCGCCGAACGACGAAACGAGCCGCATCTACGCACTGCTCCTGTCCACGATTTCCGCCGCGCAGCGCCAGGTGCACCTGACGATGGCCTACTTCGCACCTGGCGACGAGATGGTCGATGCGCTGTGCGCGGCGGCGCGGCGTGGCGTGGATGTGCAGCTCGTGCTGCCCTCGCGCAGCGACTTCGCGCCGGTGCTGCACGCCGGCCGCAGCTACTACAGCCGCATGCTCGAGGCGGGCATCCGCGTGCACGAGCTTCAGGGCTCGGTGCTGCATGCCAAGACCGGCGTCATCGACGGCGTGCTGTCGACGATCGGCTCGAGCAACCTGGACTTCCGCAGCTTCGAGGGCAACAACGAGGTCAACGCGGTCGTGCTCGGCGAGGACTTCGGCGACGCGATGGAGCGGCTGTTCCGGGAGGACCTGAAGGCTTCGCGCGAGATCACGCGTGACGCCTGGAGCAACCGGACGGTCATGCAGCGGGTGAAGGAAGCTGCCGCCGCGCTGCTCGAGCGCTGGTGGTGAGACGGCGCGTCGCGCTTCGGCGACGCGCGCGCGGCAGCATCTGAGGGCCCGGGTCGAGCGCTCGTCCTACAGTGGCTCGCAGGCTTGTCCGATCGTGCGGTGCCGGCGACCTTCCTAGACTCTGTCTCATCGGATCACAAGAGCAGCGATGAGCCGCTCGGGACCGACAACAGCGCGGGCGGAGGGATTGCCGACGCCGCACCAGAAAACCAGTCTGAAGGAGTTCACCGTGATTGCACGTGCCACTGCCGCCGCGGTCTTTGCCGCTCTCGGCGCCCTCACCATCCTGCCGGGTTGCGCGGTTTCGCGCGGCCAATCGACTGTCGGCGAGTACGTCGACGATGCCACCATCACCGCGCAGGCGAAGGCCCGCATGGCGGAGAACAAGAACGTCGCTGCGACAGCCATCAGCGTGGAGACGCTGAAGGGCGAAGTGATGCTGACCGGGTTCGCGAAGTCCGCTCAGGAAAAGATGGAAGCCGAGAAGATCGTGCGTGACCTCAATGGGGTCAAGCGCGTGAAGAACGACATCGTCGTGCGTCCCTGAATCTCGACGCACATTCCACTGAAGCAAGCAAGCGAAGGAGCGACCATGAACTGGGACCGAGTAGAAGGCAACTGGCAACAGCTCAAGGGCAAGGTCAAGGAGCAATGGGGACAGCTGACCGACGACGACCTCGACGTCATCGCCGGCAAGCGTGACCAGCTCGCCGGCCGCATTCAGGAACGCTACGGCTTGGCGAAGGACGAAGCCGACCGCCGCGTGACCGAATGGGAAACCAGCCGGGACGACACCTGGAACTAGCCCCGCACTGCGGAGATGGCGTGACCTGAATCCCCGGTCGCCGCGCTCCCGCTGTCAACGCCTGCCCTTTGCGGGGCAGGCGTTTCTCATTGTGTTTTGGAATGGCACACCGCACCTCGGTGCAGCGGCGCGCGGTCAGCGGGAGAGCGGCCGGCGGTAGGACCGGGACCACACCCGGCCGCGCCGCCTGCCGATGGTCGACCCGCAGCGCCTCCCTCAGCATGGTGCCGATCGAACCAGGAGACATCCGATGAAGACCCCCGACGATGATGCCCCGGCCCCCGTGCTGCAACTCGCCGAGTGGGTGTCCGGCTGGCGCACCACGATGCTGACCACGCGCGACCACGAAGACGCCTTGCGCTCGCGCCCTATGACCCCGCTGGCACTCGACGCTGCGGGCAACTTCTGGTTCTTCTGCGACCAGCGTCACTCCGACCTCGCCACGGTGGTACGTCGCGCGCCGCAAGTCTCGCTCGCTTTCAGTGACGAGGGGAGTTCCACCTTCGTGTCGATCCGGGGCACGGCCGTGATCGAGCATGACCGCGACCACATCCGCGCGTTGTGGTCACCCCTCGCCAAGCCCTGGTTCCCCGACGGCCCCGAGAGCCCCGACCTGGTGCTGTTGCGCGTGCACTGCGACGTCGCCGAGACCTGGGATGCGCCGGACAGCGTTATCGTGCGCAGCCTCGCGCTGGCGGCATCCGTCATCGCCGGTCGACCGGTCGGGCTGGGGGAACACGACACGATCGTGCCGACCCCGCTACCGGCCACCTGACCCCGCGCGCGAGACCCCGCGATGAGCCCGACCCCCCGCACGTCAGTTCGGCGTGGCGGGTTCGTGGCGGCCGCCGCCGCCACGCTGCTCGTCGTCGCTTTCGCGGCCGCGGAGTGGGCCGGCTGGCCGTTCCTCGCCGCGCCAGTCCAGCACTGGCTGGCCGAGCGCCTGCAGCGCGATGTGCGCTTCTCCGCGACCGGCGCCGCCACCGATCCCGCCGATCCGGTGGCCTCGGCGAGTGCTCCCGAATCCTCCGCCAGCGCGCCCGACACTGCGCCGCGCGCGTTCGCACTGCACCTGTTCGGGCGCGTGCGGCTGGCCGTCGACGTGCTGGAGGTCGGCAATGCCGCGTGGAGCGCGCAGGGGCCCATGCTGCAGGCACGCGACGCTCAGCTCGAGTGGCGCTACAGCGACCTTTTCGCCGCTTGGCGCGGGCGTCCGATGCGGATCGCACGCGTGGCGGCGAGTTCGCTCACCATTCGCCTCGAGCGCCTCGCCGATGGGCGGGCCAACTGGCGGTTTGGCGCGGCCCCCCAGCCCGACGCGCCGCCATCGGCGGCGGCGGGTTGGGAAGATCTGCCGGTGCGCATCGACGCCTTGTCGCTTCAAGAGGGCAGGCTGCGCCTGGCCGACAGCCAGCAGGCGCTGTTCGTCGACGCGACGGTCGCGACGGCCCCAGACGCGCTCGACGGCCACGCCGGCTGGGTCGGACAAGCGCAGGGTCGTTATCGCAAGGAGCCGGTGTCACTGTCGTTGCGCACCGGCGCGACCGGGCTCGACCTGGCGCCCGACGCCCGCACCGACGGCGTGCCGGTCAAGCTCGAGGGGCGGGCCGGCCGCGCCGCGCTGAGCTTCAGCGGGCGGCTGGCCGACCCGCGTGGTGCGATCGGCCTGCGGGGCTTGTACAAGCTGTCCGGGCCCTCGTTGGCGGCGGTGGGGCTGCCGTTCGGCGTCACGCTGCCAACCACCGCGGCGTTCTCGATGCAGGGCAGCGTCAGCGCGCATGACGACCGCTGGCAGACCACCGTGCGCGAGGCGCGCATCGGGCGCAGCGAGCTCGGCGGCCAGTTCCTGTTCGAGCGTCGCGGCGCCGACGCCGTGCCCCGGCTGAGCGGCCGGCTCGACGGGCGCGCGCTGTGGCTGCAGGACTTGGGGCCGGCCATCGGCGCGGCCCCCGACGATGGCAAGAGCGGTCGCGGCGCCGCCGACGCCCCGGCGGCCAAGGGATCGCCGGCCGCGGGACGCATCCTGCCGCAGCGCGACTTCAATCTGCCGTCGCTGACGGTGATGGATGCCGACGTCGCGGTCGCGCTCGACCGGCTTGAACTCGGCCACCCGCGGGTGCAGTCGCTCGCACCGGTGCGCGCGCGCCTGCTGCTGAAGGATGGCCGGCTGCAGATCGACGACCTCGACGCGCGCGCGGCACAGGGCCGCATCGCGGGCAAGCTGTGGCTGGACGGCAGCGCGCCGGTCGCTCGCTGGGGCATGGACCTCGGGGCCACGGGGCTGCGACTCGAGCAGTGGATCCAGCAGCCGCGGTCGAAGGGGCAACCGCCTTATGCGGCGGGGCGCTTGTCGGCGCAGCTCGCGCTGCAGGGCCGCGGGCGCTCGACCGCGCAACTGCTGGCCAGTGCCGACGGCAGCGGCTGGATCGTCTGGTCCGAAGGCCGGCTGTCGCACCTCGCACTCGAGTGGGCTGGCATCGACCTGGCTCAGGCACTGGGGCTGATGCTGGTCGGCGACGACGCGCTGGAGGTCAGCTGCGGCGCGGCCGAACTGCAGGTGCGCGACGGAATGGTGCGGCCCAGCGTGATGGTGATAGACACGCGCGACTCGACGGTGTGGGTGGACGGCGGGATCTCGCTCGCCACCGAGCGGCTCGACCTGACGGCGCACGTCGAACCCAAGGATTTCAGCCCGCTGGCCCTGCGCGCACCGTTGCACGTGCGCGGCACGCTGGCGGCGCCAACGGTCCAGCCCGATGGCGGGCGCATCGTGCGCAAGCTGCTGCCGGCCGCACTGCTGGCGGCGATCAGCCCGCTGGCGGCGCTGCTGCCGCTGATCGATCGGGGCGACAGCGAGGCCAAACCGGCGATCGAGGCCTGCCGTCGCGTCATCGAACGCCGGCGTGCTGGTCGACGCTGAGCGCGCGGCAACGCTCGAAACCCTGTAGGAATCATCCTGCACGGAGTCGGGCCTCACGACGGCGTGACGTCGACAAACGAGCCCGCATAATCGTTGCGTATTGTTCGTTCTTGAAACAAGTGCCGGGCCGTGCCCGGATCGCTGGCCCGCACGCGAGCGCCACACCGCACCCCTCATGCCCACCCCCGCAGGCCAAACAGCGTCGCACCGAAGCCTGCGCTGCTACGTCGTCGAGGACAGCCCGATCATCCGGCAGAACCTGATCGCGACGCTGGAGGAGATGATCGACGTCGAGATCGTGGGCAGCGCGGAGGATGAGCGCGGCGCGGTCGAGTGGATCCGTGCCGAGGGCGCTGACTGCGACTTGATGATCATCGACCTGTTCCTCAAGTCCGGCACCGGGCTGGAGGTGCTGCGCCACGCGCGTGAACATCGCTTGCGCGCCCGGCTCGCGGTGCTGACCAATTACGCCACTGCCGAGATGCGACGCCGCTGCGAGGCGCTGGGCGCCAACCGGGTTTTCGACAAGTCCGCCGAGCTCGAGGAGCTGCTCGCCTACTGCGAAGCACTCGCCGCCGAACTGGGCGGCGAGCCCGTCTGACGGGGACTCGCGCCGTGGGCAGCGCACTGCGCCAATCGATCGCGCGTGCATGGCGGCGGCTGCGGTCGAGTGCGTTGCTGTTCGCGTTCCCGGTCGCGGTGCTCGTCGCCGGCGGCATGATCGCCATCAGCGAAGGGGCCTACTACCGCGCCGAGGCGAAGCTGAATCGGCTGGTCACGATGGGACAGGCGCGCATCGACCTGATGTACCTGCTGCGCCGCGTGACGGAGGCCGAGACGGCCGAGCGCGGCTACCTGCTGACCGGTGGGCAGGAGTATCTGACGCCGTACCAGACCGCGCGCGGCGATGTGAGCGTCACGGTGGCGCGGCTGGGCGATACCTACGACCGGCTCGGCGACGCCGACGCGCAGCGGCGCGTGGATGCGATCGAGGACGTGGTCCGCCGCAAGCTGAGCGAGCTGGAAGAGGTGATGCGGCTGCACGGGGAGGGACGCGACGACGCCGCGCTCGAGGTGCTGCGCTCCGGCATCGGGCGCGAGTTGATGGTGCAGATGCGGCAGGAGGTCGATGACCTCATCACGGCCCAGAACGCGATCATCAGCGTCGGCCTGAGCAGCATGTTCGACACCATGCTGCTGAACCGCATCGGCGTCGCGACGATGACCGCCATCAGCCTGCTGGTGCTCGGCATGTTCCTGCGCCAGGGGCGCACGCTGGCGCACCAGCGCGAGCAGCGCCAGGCCGAGATGCTCGCCGAGCGGGACCGGCTCGAGCTAGAGGTGGCGCGCCGCACCGCCGACCTGTCCGAGCTGGCGCGCCACCTGCAGACGGCGCGCGAAGACGAACGCTCGCGCCTGGCGCGTGACCTGCACGACGAGCTCGGCGCGCTGCTCACCGCGGCCAAGCTCGACGTCGCCCGCATCCGGCCCAAGCTGCAGCAGGCCGCGCCCGATCTGATGCCGCGGCTGGCGCACCTGATCGAGTCGCTCAACGGCGGCATCGCGCTCAAGCGCCGCATCATCGAAGACCTGCGGCCGTCGACGCTCAACAGCCTGGGGCTGGTCCCGGCGCTCGAGATTCTCTGCAACGAGTTCGCCGAACAGGCGGGCCTGCCGGTGCACGTCGACTTGCAGGCGGTTGCACTGCGGCCCGGGGCCGACATCACCGTCTTCCGGACGGTGCAGGAGGCTCTCACCAACATCGGCAAGTACGCCCAGGCGAACGAGGTGCGGGTGGCCATGTGGTCGCAGGACGACTGGGCCGTCGTGCAGGTGAGCGACGACGGCGTCGGCTTCGACACCGAGCGGGCACCGCGCGGCAGCCACGGCCTGCTCGGCATGCGTTTCCGGGTTCAGGCCGAGCAGGGCATGCTCGAGCTGCGGTCGGCGCCCGGTGCGGGCACGACGCTCACCGCGCGACTGCCGCAGCGCGGGCCCGAGCCGGTCACGGACGCGGCCGTGACGACGACAACGCCCGACCCGGCCGATGCCGTTGCGAATGCCGTGGCAGGCGCGCGCACCGGCTCCGCGCCAGCGTAGGAACCCACCTACACCGCACGGCCGGCGCGCCGACACCGGCGTGCGGCCGGCGCCGCTCGCGGCTCGAAGCAGGCGTCTCTACAGTGTGTCCATCGCGAATCAGTTCGTGCCCAACCGCGGGGCCCCGCCCCGTCATCGACCGAGGAGTTCAGGAGCATGCTGCACTACGCCATCGTCTTCTTCGTCATCGCGCTGATTGCCGCCCTCTTCGGCTTCGGCGGTATCGCGGCTGGTGCCGCCGGCATCGCGAAGATTCTGTTCTTCGTTTTCGTCATCCTGGCCGTCGCTGCCTTCCTGTACGGCCTGATCCGCAAGAGTTGACCCGTCCCCGGTCGACACCCCGCCCGCCCATTGCTTGTTCAAGGAGTTTCCAAAATGCAAACCACCAGCCCCCGCCCGCTGTCCGACGCCGCGTCTTCGATCGACCACGCCGCCGAGCGAGCCGCCGGCAAGGCCGACGCCGCGCTGCAGACCACCCGTTCGATGGCCAACAACGCCCTCGATCAGTTGCAATCCGGCGTGAATGAGCTGCGCAGTGCGGCGCCGAACGCGCTGGCACGTGCCGCTTCGACGGTCGAAGGCTTGGCCAAGCGCGGGCTCGAGCAGGCGAAGGATGTCGGGAGCACGGTACGTGAGCAGGCCGCTCGCGCCGGCGACCGCAGCGTCGAATACGTCCGCGACGAGCCGCTGAAGGCGATACTCATCGCCGCCGCCACCGGTGCCGCTGTCGCTGCGCTGGTGACGTGGCTGACGAGTTCGCGGCGCTCGAACCGCTACTGATTTCGCGCCGGTTCTTCCCAGCGCGTCCCGCTAGCAACTTCCACGTCGGCCGTCGGTGATGTTGATCCACCCTTTGGTCAAGACACTGGTGGCCCGGCCGGAGTTGCTGGCGGAGCACGCCGGAGCCTATGCCGAGTTGGCCGGTGCCGAACTTGGCCAGAGCGCCAGGCGCCTGCGCACGCGGGCCCTGCTGATCGCGGCGATGGCGCTGTGTGTCGCGCTGGGCGCCGTGTTCGCGGGTGTTGCGCTACTGTTGCTGGCCGTGGTGCCGATTGCCGACATGCCGGCGCCATGGGCGCTTGCCGCGGTGCCGGGTGTCATCTGGCTCGCCGCAGGCGTCCTGTGGTGGGTCCAGGCGCGCGGCGAGTCCAGGGGCAGCTTCGAAACCCTGCGGGCGCAATTCGCCCTCGACCGCGAGTTGCTGCGAGCGGCGGGT
>JBDTUO010000086.1:0-8854 GCA_040007675.1 Rubrivivax sp. | reverse complement strand
CGTCGAGCCGCGCGACATCATCGCCCGCTTCGGCGCCGACACCGCGCGCGTGTTCGTGATGTTCGCCGGCCCGCCGGACCAGAGTGCGAGCTGGTCCGACTCGGGCGCAGAGGGCGCGTACCGCTACCTGCGCCGGCTGTGGGCCTACGGCGCCCGCCACGCCGAATCCCTGCGCGGCGCCGCCGGCGCCGACCGCCTCGCGGAAGGCTGCAGCGACGGTGCGCGCGAACTGCGCCGCACCGTGCACGGGCTGCTGCGCCAGGTCAGCACCGACTACGAGCGGCTGCAGTACAACACCGTCATCTCCGGTGCGATGAAGATGCTCAACGCGATCGAGGACACGGCGTTCGACGACGCCGACGCCCCGGCCGATGCGGCCGTGCGTCGTGAAACCTTCGGTCTGCTGCTGCGCACGCTGTACCCGGCCGCGCCGCACGTCACGCACGTGCTGTGGGCGTCGCTCGGCTATGTCGACACGCTCGGCGAACTGAACGACGCACCCTGGCCGGAGGTCGATGAACAGGCGCTACTGCGCAGCGAGATCGAACTCGTGCTCCAGGTCGGCGGCAAGCTGCGCGGCAGCGTGCGCGTGCCGGCCGACGCCGACCGGCACGCGATCGAGGCCGCCGCCCTGGCCCACCCCGACTGCATCCGCTTCGTCGACGGCCGGCCGGTGCGCAAGGTCGTGATCGTGCCGGGGCGGCTCGTCAACGTGGTGGTCTGAGCGGATGCGGATGCGGCGGCGCGCGGCACTTCGGCGGCTGGCCGGCCTCGGTGCCGCCGCGTGCGCGAGCACCCTCGGCGCCTGCGGCTTCCACCTGCGCCAGCCGCTGGCGCTGCCGTTCAGGAGCATCGCGCTGACCGGCTTCGAGCCGCGGTCGCCGCTCGAGGCCGAGTTGCGCCGCAGCCTCGCCGCCGTCGTGAGCGTCAAGGCGGTGCCGACCGAGGCCGAGGTCGTGCTGCACGCGCAGCTCGACCGCCGCGAACGCAGCGTCGCGGCGAGCACGGCCGCCGGCCAGGTGCGCGAGATCCAGCTGCGGGTGCACACGGTGCTGCGCGCCGATGCGCGCGGCGGGCGGGCGCTGATCGCGCCGTTCGAGTTGCGCCTGACGCGCGACCTGCCCTACATCGAGAGCGCGGCGCTGGCCAAGGCGCAGGAAGAAGGCGAGCTGTTCCGCGAGATGCAGAGCGACGTCGTCGACCAGGTGATGCGCCGCCTCGCCGCGGTGCGCATCTAGGGCGCGGCCGCCCCGCCATGCAGTTGCGCGCCGACCAGCTCACGGGCCAGCTGCAGCGTGGCCTGCGCCCGCTGTACACGGTGTTCGGCGACGAGCCGCTGCTGGCGCAGGAAGCGGCCGACGCCATCCGCGCTGCGGCGCGTGCCGCCGGCTATGCCGAGCGACAGGTGTTCGCGGTCGGCGGCGCCCACTTCGACTGGAGCGCCGTGCTCGGCGCCGCGCAGGCGCTGAGCCTGTTCGCCGAGCGCCGGCTGCTCGAGATCCGCATTCCCGGCGGCAAACCCGGACGCGAGGGCTCGGACGCGCTGCAACGCTATTGCGACGCGCTGCCGCCCGACCTGCTGACCATCGTGCAGCTGCCGCGGCTGGACGGCCAGCAGCTGCGCAGCCCCTGGTTCGCCGCGCTCGACGGCGCCGGCGTCGCGGTGCGCGTCGATCCGGTGGAGCGGCGCGCGTTGCCGGCCTGGATCGCGCAGCGCCTGGCCGCGCAGGGCCAGCGGGTGTCCGACGGCGTCGCCGGCCAGCAGGCCCTGACGTTCTTCGCCGACCGCGTCGAAGGCAACCTGCTCGCGGCCCACCACGAGCTGCAGAAACTCGCGCTGCTGTACCCGGCCGGCGAACTTGGCTTCGAGCAGGTCGAGGCCGCGGTGCTGAACGTCGCGCGCTACGACGTCTTCAAGCTCGGCGAGGCCCTGCTCGCAGGGCAGGTGGCCCGCGCGCTGCGCATGCTCGATGGGCTGCGCGCCGAAGGTGAGGCGCCGGTGCTCGTGCACTGGACACTGGCGAGCGACCTGCAGGCGCTCAAGCGCGTGCGCGAGGCGCTCGACGCCGGCCGGCCGCTGCCGGTGGCGCTGCGCGAGGCGCGGGTGTGGGGCGCGAAGGAGCGCCTGTTCGAGCGCGTCGCGCCGACGCTGTCGGCCACCACGCTGGCGCACCTGGTCGAGGCCGCGAGCGTCTGCGACGGCCTCGTCAAGGGCTTGCGTCATCCGGACTGGCCGGCCGACCCGTGGGCCGCGCTGCGCCGGCTCGCGCTGCTGCTGCTGGAGGCCGTGAACGCGACACCGACCGCCGCCGGCCGGTCCCGGCCCTCGGGGCGGCTCGTGCTGCTGGCCTGAGTCAGACCCCCTGAAACGCCCTGCGCCGCCGTCCGCGGCCGGTCAGGATTCACGGACGGCAGGCACCCGTGCGGGGAAATTGTCAGGCACGCGCGCAGACGACGGCACAATCGCAGTGCCTGCACCGGCGAGCCGCCGAACGACGACGACGTCCAAGACCCGAAGCGTGACCGATTCACAGACCCCCTTCCCGTCGCTGCCCGAGATCCTGTCGTTCAGTTGGCACTGGCCGGTCGTGCCGTTTGCGTGGCGCCACCGTCGGGTGCCGGACATCGGAGACGTGCAGCCCTGCACGCTCGAGGCCGGCAACGGCGGCGTTGCGGTCGGCGAGCTGATGGGCTTCGACCCGACGGCGCGCAGCGTGCACTTCCGGCGCAACGGCGGACGCGAGGTGCACGAGGTGCCGCACACGCGGCTGCGTCGCCTCATCCTCGGCACGCCGCTGGAGGCGCCGACGCTGATCGACGCCGACCGCATCGAGCAGGTGCCCGCGACCGCGCATGAGCGCGAATACGGCGTCAAGGTGGCCGCCACAGGCGAAACGCTGGTGTGCCGCAGCTCCGGCCATGTCGAGAACGAGCTCGGCCTGTTCCTGTGGCTGCCGACCGGCAAGCCGGAGTCGCTCGAGCGGGTGTTCGTGCCGCGCCATTTCTACACCCGCTTCGAGCACGGCCCGTCGGTCTCGGAGATCGCGCTCGAGGTGTGGATCACCGAGCCGAAGGCGCTGCTGCAGGCGATCGCCGACCAGGAGCACAAGCCGGTGCGGCCGATCGGCGAAGCGCTGCTCGCGCTGGGCATGCTGACGCGGCCGCAGATCGACGCCACGCTGGCCCGGCAGACCGGCGAGAAGCCGCTCGGCGAGATGCTGGTCGAGGCCGGGCTGCTGTCGCGTGCCGACCTGCGCACCGCGATCGCCTACAAGCTCGGCTGCCCGCTCGTCGACCTGGACCGGTTCCCGATCGACCCCGAGGCGATGGAACGCATGCCCGAGCGGCTGGCGATCAAGTTTCGTGCCGTGCCGCTGATGGTCGACGGCAAGCGGCTGATCCTCGCGGTCGACAGCCCGGCACGCATCACCGAGCTGCAGAAGCTGCGTGCGTACCAGGAAATCGACTACGTCGCGGTGCTGGCGCCGAAGCTGCAGATCCTGCGCAAACTCGACCAGCTGCAGGCCGATGACTGGTCTGAAAACGTCGCGAAACCTCTCGAATCGAGCTTCCGGTCGACCACCAACTGAGGGTGCGCCCGCTGCCCGGCGGCGTCCTACAGTCCCCCGCGGCACGCCCCGACGGCCGCACCGCCCCGTTGCGGGCAGCATCGCAGGCATGGCCGCCGCTACCCCCGCGACCCCGTTGCGGGTCCTGACCGTCAACATCCACAAGGGCTACACGCAGTTCCGCCGGCGCAGCATGCTGCACGAGTTGCGCGAGGCGGTGCGCGCCGAGCACAGCGACGTCGTGTTCCTGCAGGAGGTCGAGGGCACCGACCGGCCGCCGCACGGTGCGCACGGCGAGATTCCCGGCACGCAGGTCGAGTTCCTGGCCGACCAGATCTGGACCGATCACGCGTACGGCCGCAACGCGGTCGCCACCGGCACCGACCACGGCAACGCGCTGCTGTCGCGCCACCCGATCCTGAGCTGGCGCAACCACGACGTGTCGCTGCCGCCGGCCGAGCCGCGCGGTCTGCTGCACGGCACGGTCGCGCCGTCGGGCCGCGCGCCGCTGCACCTCGTGTGTGTGCACCTCGGCCTGCGCGAGTCGCACCGGCGCCAGCAGCTGGCGCGCCTGCGGTCCTTGCTGCTGCAGGTGGTGCCGGCGGACGCGCCGCTGGTCGTCGCGGGCGACTTCAACGACTGGCGCGTGTGCGCTGACCGCGCGCTGCACGGCAGCGGCCTGCGTGAGGTCTTCCGCCACGCACACGGCCGCCACGCGCGCAGCTTTCCGGCGCGCTGGCCGCTGCTGGCGCTGGACCGCATCTATGTGCGCGGCGTTGCGTCGCACCGCCCGCTGACGTTGCCGCGCGAGCCCTGGTCGCGCCTGTCGGACCACGCGCCGCTCGCGGCCGAGATCGTGCTGTAGGCGGCCGGGGCGACGGGTTTCGACCATGCGACTGGAATGGACCACCGGCAACCGGCTCGAGGTGCTCGAGAACGGCGAGCAGTACTACCCACGGGTGTTCGAGGCGATCGCCGGCGCCCAGCGTGAGGTATTGCTGGAGACCTTCATCCTGTTCGACGACGCGGTCGGCCGGCAGCTCCAGCAGGCCCTGATCCAGGCGGCTCGCAACGGCGCCGACGTGCAGGTGCTGGTCGACGGCTGGGGCTCGCCCGACCTGGGCCCGGACTTCGTGCAGCCGATGACCGAGGCCGGTGTGAAGCTGCGTGTGTTCGAGCCGGCACAGCGCTGGTTCGGCACGCGCATCAACCTGTTCCGCCGCATGCACCGCAAGCTCGTCGTCGTCGACGGCGAACGCGCCTTCGTCGGCGGCATCAACTACTCGATCGATCACCTCGCCGAGTCCGGCCCGCAGGCCAAGCAGGACTGGGCGGTCCAGATCGAGGGCCCGCTGGTGGCGCAGATCCAGGCCTTCTGCAGCGCCAGCGTGCGCACGCCACAGCCGGCGCGCCGCGCGTGGCTGGCGCGCTGGCGAGCGCGCACCGCAGCACGGCGCAAGTCCGACGACGCCGAGGAGACACAACCCGGCGCGGCTCCGCGCAGCGCGTCGCCCGGCCGTGCCGCCTTCGTCACGCGCGACAACGCGCGCCACCGCGAGGACATCGAGCACCAGTACCGCGTCGCGCTGCGCGGCGCGCGCGAGCGCGTCATCATCGCCAATGCGTATTTCTTTCCGGGCTGGCGCACGCTCAAGGCGATGCGCCGCGCCGCGCGGCGCGGCGTGCGCGTCGACCTCGTGCTGCAGGGCGAGCCCGACATGCCGATCGTGCAGACCGCCGCGTCACTGCTGTACGCCCACCTGGCGCGCGCCGGCGTGCACGTGTACGAATACTGCGCGCGCCCGCTGCATGGCAAGGTCGCGGTCGTCGACGGTCGCTGGGCCACCGTGGGCTCGAGCAACCTCGACCCGGTCAGCCTAGGGCTGAACCTCGAGGCCAACATCGTCGTGCGCGACGAGCAGTTTGCGCGCGCCCTCGGCGACCAGCTGGAGCGGCTGATCCGTGAAAGCTGCCGCGAGGTCGAGCTCGAGACCCCGGGCCGCTTGGGGTCGGCCTGGATCTCCGTGCGCAGCGCCGTCATCTTTCACCTGCTGCGCCGGTTCCCGGCCTGGGTGCGCTGGCTGCCGCGCCAGTCGCCCAAGGTGGCGAACCTGCCGCCGCACGGCGCATGAGATTGCAGGGCCGCCCCAAAGGCGAAACCCGCCGGGCGCAGCCCGAAGACCGTCCCGCGAGATCGATCGTCAAGACGGCGAGCGCCACGCCGCCCCGGTCGACGCGCGGCGGGGTGTGGACCTGGACCAAGCGCCTCGTGCCGTGGGTGCTGCTCGCGGTGGCCGTCACGCTGCTCGTGCGCCAGGGGCGCGGTGTCGACTGGCCCGCGGTGGTCGACGCGCTGCGCGCGCAGCCGTCCTGGCGGCTCGTGGTGGCGGCCGGGATGGCGGTGCTGAGCTACACGATCTACGCCAGCTTCGACCTCGTCGCGCGCCACGAGACCCGCCACGGGTTGCCCGCGTGGCGTGCACTCGCCGCTGCCGCGATCAGCTATGCGGTCAACCTGAACCTCGGTTCGCTGCTCGGCGGCGTCGCAGTGCGGCTGCGCCTGTACACCCGCTGGGGGCTCGACCTGCCGACTGCCGGCCGCGTGGTCGCGCTCGCGATGCTGACCAACTGGAGCGGCTACCTGCTGGTCGCCGGCGCCGCGCTGATGCTGCGCCCGCCGGAGCTGCCGGCCGACTGGCCGATCGCTCAGGGCACGCTGCGCGCTGTCGGCGCGTTGATGGTCGCGCTGGCGCTCGGCTACGCCGCGCTGTGCAGGTGGTCACCGCGGCGCACGCTGCACTGGCGCGGTCACGAGTTGAAGTTGCCGCGCGGCCGCACCGCCGTTGTGCAACTCGCGCTGTCGGCGGCCAACTGGATGCTGATGGGCGCACTCGTCTGGTGGCTGCTGCAGCAGCGGATCGACTACGTGCTCGTGCTGTCGGTGCTGCTGCTGGCGGCGGTCGCGGGGGTCATCGCGCACGTGCCGGCCGGGCTCGGTGTGCTCGAGGCGGTGTTCCTGGCCGCACTCGGCGACCGCGTGCCGACCCCGGCGCTGCTGGCCGCGCTGCTCGCGTACCGCGCCTGCTACTTCCTGCTGCCGCTGACGCTGGCGCTGCCGGCGCTGCTGCTGAGCGAGCTCGCCGCGCGGCGCGCCGCGAAGGCAGACCGGACACCCGCTCAGGCGCCGGGGCCGCAATCCATGCAGCGCTCGACGGGTGGCGGGCCCATGCGCAGCGCCCGCTGAAGTTCGCGCAGCGCGGTGCGCAGCCCTTCCTCGATCACCGGGTGGTAGTACGGGCAGTCGAGCATCTGCTGCACCGTGTCGCCGCGCTGCGCGCTCCACGCCAGCAGGTGGCCCAGGTGCTCGGCCGCCGGCCCGATCATCTCGGCGCCCAGAAAGCGCCCGCTCCCGCGTTCGCCGTACACGTGCAGGCGCCCGCGATTCTTCGCCATCACGCGGCTGCGGCCCTGGTCCTCGAAAGACACCGCGCCGGTCTCGAACGCGGTGCCGTCGTCCACCAGCGTCGCGTGGCTGCGGCCGGCGAGCATGATCTGCGGGTCGCTGAAGACGATCGCCAGCGCTGCGCGGCGCGGGTGCACGCGCAGGTCCGGCCAGCGGCCGGCGTTGTCGCCGGCGATGCGGCCGTCGTCGGCCGCCTCGTGCAGCAGCGGGTGGCGCTCGCCGACATCGCCGGCGAGGAAGACGTGGCTGCGCCCGATCTGGCCGGTGCGCCGGTCGAACGAGGGCACGCCGGAGGCGTCGCGCGGCAGCGTCGTGTGCTCGAGTCCGATCTGGTCGACGTTCGGGCGCCGCCCGGTGGCGGCGAGCAGCGCGTCGAAGCGCTCGTCGCCCTGCCCGGTGCAGGAGACGACCACGGTGTCGCCGTCGCGGCGCACCGTCAGGTGGTCGGCGTGGGCGTCCATCGGGAGTGCGTCGGCGATCAGGCGCCGCGTCTCCTCCTGCAGCGCGGGGTCGGTCAGCGGCCCGACCTTGCCGTCGCGGCCGTAGAGCTTGACGCGCACGCCGAGCCGGTGCAGCGCCTGCGCCAGTTCGAGGCCGATGATGCCGGTGCCGATCACCGCCAGCGACGCCGGCAATGTGTCCCAGTCGAACACGTCGTCGTTGACCAGCAGCCGGTCGCCGAGTGCAGTGCGCCACGGCGGCGGCAGCGCCGGCGACGCGCCGGTCGCGATCACGATGCGCGCCGCCTCGATGCGCGTGTGCGCATCGACCTGCAGCGTGTGGTCGTCGACGAAGCGCGCGTGCCCGTGCACCCGCTGCGCCGCCGGCCAGCGCTCCACCGACTCGACGACGAAGCCGACGAAGCGGTCGCGTTCGGCCTTGACGCGCTGCATCACCGCGGCGCCGTCGATGCGCGGCGCACCGCCGGCGTGCACGCCGAACAGCGGCGCGGTCTGCACCGCGTGGGCCGCGTCGGCCGCGGCGATCAGCAGCTTGCTCGGCATGCAGCCGACCCGCGCGCAGGTCGTGCCGTAGGGGCCGCCCTCGATCAGCAACGCGCGCCCGGTGTGCTCCAGCGCGCTGCGAAACGCCGTCATGCCGGCGGTACCGGCACCGATGACGGCGACGTCGGTCTGCAGGGTCTTCATCACATCCTTCCTCGGTGGTCGCGCGCGCGGCGCGGGTGGGTTCGTGTCAGTAGCCGCGGTCGCGGTGCACCCGGTGCACGATCGGCTCGCCCGCCGCGAGTGCGTGCAGGTTGGCCGCGACGACCGCCGCGGCGCTGCGCGGGTCGGTGGACGCGGAGATATGGGGCAGCACCGTCACGCGCGGATGGATCCAGTAGCGGTGCTCGGGCGGCAGCGGCTCGACGGCAAAGACATCGAGCACCGCGTGGCTCAGGTGGCCCGTGTCGAGCGCGGCCAGCAGGTCGGCGTCGACGACGTGCGCACCGCGCGCCAGGTTCACGAGCGCCGCACCAACCGGCAGCGTGGCAAAGAGGCGGGCATCGAGCCGGCCCCGCGTCTCAGGCGTCAACGGCAGCAGGTTGACCAGCACGTCGGTCGCCGGCAGGCGGGCCGCCAGCGCGGCCTCGCCGTGCAGCGCGGTCACGCCGGGCGGCGCGGCACGCGGCGTTCGGGACCAGCCGTGCACGACAAAACCGTGTTCGGCGAGCGTCGCCGCGACGGCAGCGCCCATCGACCCGAGGCCGAGCACCATCACGCGCACGTCCGCCGCGCGCCGCTGCGCGTGCGGCTGCCAGCGGGGTTCGGCCTGCTGGCGCGCGTAGACGAAGAAGTCGCGCTGCCACGCCAGCGTCGCC
>JBDTUO010000085.1:0-8861 GCA_040007675.1 Rubrivivax sp. | reverse complement strand
CGCTATGCGCGCTGCATCGTCGCGCGCAGCGCTTCGGTCAGCAGGCCCAGGCTGTCCTGCAGGTGCGCGCGCGACTCGATCGAGCGCTCACCCGGGCGGGCAACGGCGCGCTTCAACGCGCCCTGCAATTCGGCTGCGTGCAGCCGCGTCAGGCTCAGGGCGTCAGCCGGCAGGCCGGGCACGCCGCGCGTCAGCAGCGCCTGCAGCCGCTTCAGATGCTCGCGCTGCAAGTTGCGCCGCATCGGGTCGATCTCGCGGCCGGCCTTCAGCTCGCTCCACACGGCCGACTGCAACGTGCGGTAGACCTCGTCGAGCGTGATCGCGCCGGGTCGGTTGCGCGGCTCCAGGTAGTACGGCAGCTCGAGCAGCCGGCGCGCTGTGCCGGGTGCGAGCAGCCGGTCCATCGCCTGGGTCTGCAGCGCGAGCACGGCGGTCGGCACCGACACCGGGGCCGCGCGCTCCCATTCGTTGTAGTCGGTGCCCAGATGGGTCAGGAAGCGCGGCTCGAAGCGGAAGCTGTCGATCGAGAAGAAGCCCTGCGTGAGGAACTGCAGCGCGGCGCGTTGCTTGGCCGGCTCCACCGGCCGGTAGGTCGGCCGGTCGCCGCCCGGAAGGTCGCGCTCGGTGTAGAAGCCGCCGACGTACTTCGCCGCCATGTCCGGCAGCCGTTGCAGCTGGCGGAAGCCCGACGACAGGCTGCGCCGCAGGCGCTGCGGATCGTCGCCGATCCGCGGGCCGCGGACCTGCGCCCGCTGCCACAGCTCCTTCGACAGCGCGACGCGCTTCTCGGCCCAGGCCAGCGGGTCGTCGCCGAGGTCGAAGCGGTTGTCGCGCGGGTCGAGCCCGCTCCAGCCGCCGAAGCCGTCGGCGTCGGCGTCGTCGCTGTACGCGAGCAACGGTTCACGGCTGCGCCCGGCGATCTGCGCGAGCGTGGCCGCTTCCTCGGCCGCCGCCAGCGGTCGGTAGGCGTATTCGATCGCCCAGTAGTCGTAGGGCCCGAGCGAGCGCATGTTCAGTTCGGTGCGCGGTTCGCCGTCCAGCGGCACGTTGAAGGGGTTGTAGTCCATCACCGAGCCCGCGATCGGTTGCTGGTCGGTGTAGCCCTTGTCGCGCAGCTGCGCGCGGGTGACGACGGTCGACGCGCGGAAGTTGTGCTTGAGCCCCAGCGTGTGGCCGACCTCGTGCGTGATCGTGTCCTGGATGTAGGCGCGCACGAAAGCCTCCGCTTCAGGGCTTTCCGGGTCGAGGTCGCCGCGCGCCTCCAGCAGGTCGAGCGCGAACGTGAGCTCCTGCGCGGCTTCGGCGGCGTAGCTGCAGCGTGCACCGTGCGCAGGGTCACCGAGCGCGAGTGCGGACAGCGGCAGCGGCGTCTGCGGCGCCGCAGTGCCGAGATCCTCGCTGATGAAGCGCCGCGCGCCGCGCCCGAACACCGGGCTCATCGCGATGTCGGCGTCCAGGATTTCGCCGCTGCGGGGGTCGGTCGCGCTCGGCCCGCGTGCGAAGCCGACGTCGGCACCGGTGAACCAGCGGATCGACGCGTGTTCGGCGTCGAGCGTGTCGAAATCGGCGTCGTCGGGCTGCTGCCGCACGACGACGGCGTCCTGGAAGCCCAGCTTCTCGAAGGCCTTGTTCCACTCCAGCACGCCGGCTGCCACCGCCGGCCGGTAGCGCCCGGGAATGTTGCGGTCGAGCCAGAACGTGATCGGCTTCACCGGCGCCGACAGGGCTGCCGCCGGATCCTTCTTCTCGAGCCGCCATCGCTGCACGTAGTGGCGTCGCTGATCGGGCCGCAGGTCGTCGGACAGGTCGACAAAGGACTCGCTGAAGTGGCCCAGTCGCGGGTCGGACGCGCGCGGCGTCATCGGCTGCGCCGGCAGCCCCACGAAATTCAGCACCATGCCGATGAAGAAGCTGCGTGGATCCGGCAGCGTCTTGGGTGGCGTCGGCATCGTCGCGCCCGGCGGGGGTTGGGTCGCTGGCCGCGCCGGGATGCGCGAGGTCGCGAAGTGCAGCTGGGTGTGCAGCGCGGTGGTGTGTTCGGTGGCGCGCACCGATTCGATCTGCGAGTTGCCGCGGTCGAGCATGTACGGCAGCCGGAACGCGGTCTCGAGCGCGGTCGACAGGCCCTGCAGGTCGGCCAGCAGGAAGCTGGCGTCGACCAGCACCGCCCGGCTGTCAGGATGCGGCGCGCTCGCCGCCGGGCCGGCCGCCAGCAGGCTGTCGGAGAACGACTGCCGAACGGTGCGTGCCATCGCCGGATCGGCATCCGCTCGGTGGCTCAGGTTGCGCGCGACCAGTTGCACGCTGCGTCCGACCAGGCGCCATTCGACGAGCAGGTCGCGCCCCATCTGCGACGCATACAGTCCCCTTTCACCGATCGAGTTGGCGACGGCCAGGCTCAGCAACATCGGTTGTCCCACCCGTGCGGGGGCGATCTCCAGCCATACCTTGTCGTCCTTGCGCCAGACCGGAACGAAGCCGTCGAGTCGCTGCGCACCGCGGATCACTTCGGCGAAGGGTTTCGGGGCCGCCGGGTCGGGCCGTGCCGGCGGGTTGCCGGTGGCTGACGACGCGGCCGACGCCGGCGCCGCCGGGGGCTGCGCGCCGATCGGCGCCGACGCCGAGCCGGCGCTGGCGACCGGCCCCGCGGGCACGGCGAGGATCGCGCAGCCGGCGATGCCGAATGCTGCCGCCAGCGTCGTCAGCAGGCGGAGCAGGGAGGAGGCACGGGACGATCGCAGCATCGGTCGGCGGGCGGTGGGGGCTCGGCGGGAGCGGACCGGGCCACGGTCGACAGACGGTGGCCGGGGAAAAGCGTCGATTCTGCCTGTGACACCAAGCCCCGCCCATCCGTGCGCGTACCAGCCGTCGGCGGCGCCGATAGACTTCGGCCATGTCCGACGCCGTCCGCGCTCCGGCGCCCGGCGCGGCACCGGACCACCTGCTGTACCTGCACGGATTCCGTTCGTCGCCCCGTTCGTTCAAGGCCGAGCGGCTGCGCACCTGGCTCGCTACGCACCGGCCGGGCCTGGGTTGGGCCTGCCCGCAACTGCCGCCGTCACCGCGCGCGGCGATGGCCTTGATCGACGCCCGGCTCGCCGCATGGCCCAGCGGTCGGTTCGCGGTGGCCGGCAGCTCGCTCGGCGGCTTCTACGCCACCGTCGCTGCCGAACGCTGGGAATGCCCCGCGGTGCTGCTGAACCCGGCCGTGGACCCCGCGCGCGACCTGGCGGCGCACATCGGCGAGCAGACCGCCTGGCACGACCCCGACGAGCGGTTCTTCTTCCACCCCGGCTTCGTCGACGAGCTGCGCGCGATGACCCCGCCGGCGATCACGCATCCGCAGCGCTACTTCGCCGTCATTGCCAAGGGCGACGAAGTGATCGACTGGCGCCAGATGGTGGCGCGCTACGCAGGGGCATCGGTGCGGCTGCTCGAGGGCAGCGACCACGCGCTGAGCGACTTCGACGACCACCTTCACTTTGTCCTGAAAGCACTGAACCTATGCGATTGAAAGACCGGGTCTGCATCGTCACCGGCGCCGCCCAGGGCATCGGCCTGGCCACCGCCGAGCGTTTCGCCGCCGAAGGCGCGCTCGTGATCGGCTGCGACCGGCGCGTCGAGCGCATCGCACCGGCGGTGGAGACCCACGCCGTCGATGTCACCGACCGGGCCCAGGTCGACGCGATGGTGAGCGCGGTGCTGGCGCGCCACGGCCGCATCGACGTGCTGGTCAACAACGCCGGCATCACCCAGGACGCGCGGCTGGTGAAGATGACGCTCCAGCAGTTCGACACGGTGATCGACGTCAACCTGCGCGGTGTCTTCCACTGCGCGCAGGCGGTCGCACCGTCGATGATCGAGCGCGGCCGCGGCGTCATCCTGAACGCCAGCAGCGTGGTCGGGATCTACGGCAACTTCGGCCAGACGAACTATGCGGCCAGCAAGTTCGGCGTGATCGGTTTCACGAAGACCTGGAGCCGCGAGCTCGGTCCCAAGGGGGTGCGGGTCAACGCCGTGGCGCCCGGCTTCGTCGAAACGCCGATCCTGCAGACCATTCCCGACAAGGTGCTGCAGCACATGCGCGAACAGGTGCCGCTGCAGCGCTTCGGGCGCCCGGAGGAGATCGCGGCGGTCTACGCCTTCCTCGCCAGCGACGACGCCAGCTACGTCAACGGCGCGGTGCTCGAAGTCTCCGGCGGCATGACGGTGTAGGACAATCGGGGCAGTGACCTACGCCCTGTTCGACGACGCCGGCAGGTTCCTCGCCGGTCGCGTGATGTCGGAGGCGGACAGCTCGATCCAGGTCGAGCTGGACTCCGGCAAACGCGTGAAGGTGAAGGCCGCCCACGTGCTGCTTCGCTTCGATGCACCCGCCCCGCCGGAACTGCTTGCGGCGGCGCAGGCGCTCGCGCCCGAGATCGACCTCGACCTCGCCTGGGAGTTCGCGCCGGAGGAGGACTTCGGCTTCGCCGACCTCGCGCGCGACTATTTCGGCGACGCTGCCGGTACCGAGCAACAGGCGGCGGCGCTGTGGCGCCTGTTCGACGCCCCGCACTACTTCCGCCGCGTCGGCAAGGGGCTGTTCCGCAAGGCCCCGCAGGAGACCGTGAAGGCCGCGCTGCTCGCGATCGAACGCCGGCGTGAGATCGCGGCGCAGATCGACGCCTGGGCTGCCGAGCTGGTCGACGGGCGCTGCCCGGACCCGGTGCGCGAGCAGCTCTACCGCATCCTGTTCAAGCCGGACAAGAACGGCCCCGAGTACAAGGCCGTCGTGCAGGCGTCACGCCAGGCCCACCTGGCGCCGCTGGAACTGCTCAAGCGCGCCGGCGCCGTGGACAGCCCGTACCAGTTCCATTGGCGCCGTTTCCTGTTCGAGCAGTTCCCGCAGGGCACGGCGTTCGCGCCGCTCGCCGTGCCGGCGCCGCCAGCCGAGCTGCCGCTGGCGGCCGTGCAGGCGTTCTCGATCGACGACTCGGCGACGACCGAGATCGACGACGCGCTGTCGATCACCGGCCTCGGCACCGGGCAGGTCGTGCTCGGCATCCACATCGCGGCGCCCGCGCTCGCGATCGAGCCCGATTCGCCGCTCGACCGCGTCGCCCGCGAACGCCTGTCCACCGTCTACCTGCCCGGCGGCAAGATCACCATGCTGCCCGACGAACTCGTCGAGGCCTACACGCTGACCGCAGGCCGCGACTGCCCGGCACTGAGCCTGTACCTGCGCTTCGATGAACACACCCTGTCGGCGATCGCGGCGGAGACGCGCATCGAACGGGTGCCGATCGCGGCCAACCTGCGCCACGACCAGCTCGACGACGTCGTCACCGAGGCCGCACTGGCGGGGGAAAGCCGTGCCGCCTTCCCGTTCGCGGCCGAGCTCGCGTTCGCCTGGCGCCTGGCACGCCACCGCAAGGCCGAGCGTGAGCAGGTGCGCGGGCGGCCCGAGACCTTCAACCGTCCCGACTACCAGTTCCGCCTCGACCGGGTCGACGCTGCGGCCGCCCTCGACGAGGGCGACGGCTGGCCGGCCGGCGACGAGGCGGTGCGCATCACGCCGCGCCGGCGCGGGGCGCCACTCGACCTGATCGTCGCCGAGGCGATGATCCTCGCCAACAGCCACTGGGGCGGCTGGCTGGCCGAATGCGGCGTGCCTGGCCTGTACCGCAGCCAGGCCAGCCTGCTGCCGGGCGTCAAGGTCCGCATGGGCACGAAGCCGCTGCCGCACGCCGGCATGGGCGTGCCCCAGTACGCCTGGTCGACCTCCCCGCTGCGGCGCTACGTCGATCTCGTCAACCAGTGGCAGATCATCGCCTGCACCCAACACGGACGCACTGCCGCACTGGCGGCGCCGTTCCGTGCCAAGGATGCGTCGCTGTTCTCGATCCTGTCGGCGTTCGACGCCGCGCACGTGGCCTACCAGGAGTTCCAGAATGGCATCGAGCGCTTCTGGACGCTGCGCTGGCTTCAGCAACAGGGCGCGACCGAAATCGACGCCGCGGTGATGAAGGACGGGTTGGTGCGCGCCGAGCGCTTGCCGCTGGTGCTGCGCGCAGCGGGCACCGAGCATCTGGCGCGCGGCAGCCGCGTGCGCGTCCGGATCGCCGACATCGACCTGCTGACGCTCGATGCCCACGCGGTGCTGCTCGCGCGGCTCGGCGATGACGACGTGGACGCGCCGCCGGCACACGTCGAGGCGACGCCGGCGCCCGACGACGACGAGCCGGACGGTGACGGTGATGGTGACGCTGCCGACGCAGGCGCGCTGGCGCTCGCGATCGAGGTCGACGACGCCACCCCGGCCGCCCCCGCGGCGCCGCCGGCCGGCTGACCCCACGCAGCGAGGCGACGATGCAGGGCGGCCCTTGGGCACGCAAGTTCGCGCGGCTGTCGCCGCTCGCTTGGGCCTTGCTGCTGTCGCTCGCCGTGCACGGTGTGCTGTTGACGGTGCGCATCGTGAACCCGGACGCCTTCAATCGCGTATTCGAGGACACGCCGCTGGAGGTGATCCTCGTCAACGCGCGTTCGACCGAGGCGCCGCTGAAGGCGCAGGCGATCGCGCAGACCCAGCTGGCGGGTGGTGGTGACGCCGAACAGGGTCGGGCCACCTCGCCGCTGCCGCCGTCGCCGAGTTTTGCGCTCGGGGATTCGGCCGAGGAGGCGCGCCGCCGCGAGCAGGAACTGCAGGACCAGCAACAGCAACTGCTGACGGTACTGCGCCGCGAACTGGCGCGCCTGCCGGCGCCCGATCCGCAGCGCGAGGCCGGCACCCCACGCGAACGTGAACAGCAGGAGCGCCACCGCCAGCTGCTCGACCAGCTGGCCGAGATCGAGCGCCGCATCAACAAGCAGAACGCGCGCCCGAAGAAGCGCTACATCAGTCCGGCGACGCGCGAAGCGGTCTACGCGGCCTACTACGACCGCCTGCGCCGGCGCATCGAGGACCGCGGCACGCGCGACTTTCCCGAGGCGGGCGGCCGCAAGCTCTACGGCGAGCTGACGATGAACGTGACGATCGACAACGGCGGACAGGTCGTCGACGCCGAAATCGTGCGCGCGTCGTCGTCACGCATGCTCGACCAGCGCGCGCTCGCCATCGTGCGGGCCGCCGCGCCCTATGGCCGTTTCAGCGACGCCATGCGAGCCCAGGCCGACCAGATCGTCGTCACGTCGCGCTTCCGCTTCACGCGTGACGATGGCCTGGAGACGACGATGATGCGGGCACAGGAGGCGCGCTGAAGCGCTGACTATGATGATCACCGCCCACGCCACCCCTTCGTCAGCGAAGCTCGACGCCGACCGCTACGCTGTGCTCGGCAATCCGGTCGCGCACAGCCAGTCGCCGTTCATCCACGCGGCCTTCGCGCAGCAGACCGGCGAGGCGCTGGCCTACGACCGGGTGCTGTGTTCGATGGACGGCTTCGTCGCCGCGGTCGACGCCTTTGCGGCGGCTGGCGGCCGCGGCTGCAACGTCACGCTGCCGTTCAAGTTCGAGGCCGGAGCGCTGGCACCTCGCTGCAGCGAACGCGCCGCACTTGCTGGCGCGGCCAACGTGCTGCGTTTCGGTGGACCGCGCGGCAGCCGCGCCGGCTGGTCGGCCGACAACACCGACGGCATCGGGCTCGTGCGCGACATCGAGTGCGGCGCCGGGGTGTCCATCGTGGGCCGGCGCGTCTTGCTGATCGGAGCCGGTGGTGGCGCGGCAGGCGCGCTGGGGCCGCTGCTGCAGGCACGGCCGCAGGCGCTGTGGGTCGTGAACCGCAGTGCCGACAAGGCGGCAGCGCTCATCGCGCGCCACGCCCCGCTGGCGCGCATGTGTGGCGTCGCGCTCGACGGCGGCGCGCTCGGGCTGGCGCACAGCGAGCGCCTGGGCCGGTTCGACCTCCTCATCAATGCCAGCGCCAGCAGCTTGCACGGTCTGCCGGTGCCGGTGCCGGCGGCGCGCCTGGCGCCAGGGGCGTTGGCGCTGGACCTGATGTACGGCCCGAGTACAGCGGCGTTCATCGCGTGGGCGACGGCGGCAGGCGCGCTGGCGCGCGACGGGTTGGGCATGCTGGTCGAGCAGGCGGCCGAGGCCTTCTGGTTCTGGCGCGGCGTGCGGCCGCAGACCGGGCCGGTGCTGCAGGCACTGCGGGCGCGGCTCGACGCCGACGTGGCGCGACGCTGAGGCGGGAAGAAGGAGCACCGGTGGCGACGAGCGGCAGGGCCTCGTTCATCTGGCGCACGCTTGCGCTGCTGGCGCTCAGCGCGCTCGCGCTGCAGGTGGCGCTGATGGCGCGCGTGGCGCTGATGGCCGTCGTCGATCCGTCGTCGACGGCGCTCCAGCGCAGCGAGGTCTGGCGGCTGCTGCGGGCACCGGGCGCGTTCCACTGGCAGCACGAGTGGGCGCCGTACGACGCCATCTCGAACCCCCTGAAGCGGGCCGTCGTGGCGAGCGAGGATGCCGGATTCGCCGACCACGGCGGCATCGAGTGGGACGCGATCGAACTGGCCTGGGAGCGCAACCGGCAGGCCGAGGAGCGGGCCGAGCGACGCCAGACCACGCAGCCCGGGCGACCGGTGAACGTCCGGGTGGTCGGCGGGTCGACGATCTCGCAGCAGCTGGCCAAGAACCTGCTGTTGTCCGGCGAGCGCAACGTGCTGCGCAAGGCGCAGGAGGCCGTGCTGACGATGTGGCTCGAGGCCTTCCTGTCGAAGCAGCGCATCCTCGAGCTTTACCTCAACCACGTGGAATGGGGCGACGGCGTGTTCGGCGCGCAGGCCGCGGCGCGGCGCTACTTTCGCACCGACGCCGCACGCCTCGGGGCGGAGTCGTCGGCGCGCCTGGCCGTGATGCTGCCGGCGCCCAAGCGCTTCGAGAA
>JBDTUO010000084.1:0-8910 GCA_040007675.1 Rubrivivax sp. | reverse complement strand
CGTGTGAGTCTGTCAGGGAGGCCGGCATTGTGCGCTTTACGCTCATGGTCTCGGCCCGGCGGGATGTGCTTCGGACCCGGAACGGCGCCCGAGGTTCCGTCAAGACGCGCGGATTCGGGGCGTCCCGCTGTCGGCCGCCAGGCAACGCCGGCGATCCATCCGGGGCGCGCATCAGAAGTGGATGCCGCGCATCATCTGCTGCAGCGCCACCGCCTCGGCCGAAAGCTGTGCTCGCGCGCCCTTGGCCTTGTCGCCCGCGGCGGCGTCGCTGTCGGGGAACATCCGGAAGCTCGTGTTCATCGTGATCTGCGCGATCCGCGGCGCCAGTGCGTGCAGCACCTCGCCGGCCACGCCCAGGCGAGTGGCGATGCGCACTGGCTTGTCTATGCAGGCCTGCACGATCAGGTCGGCCGCCTCCTCTGGGCTGAGCGTCGGCACGTTGTTGTAGATCTGGGTCGGCGCGATCATCGGCGTGCGCACGAGCGGCATGTTGATCGTCGTGAAGGTCACGCCCCGGTCGGCGAACTCGCTCGACGCACAACGCGTCCAGGCGTCGAGCGCGGCCTTGCTCGCGACGTAGGCCGAGAAGCGCGGGGCATTCGTCAGTACGCCGATCGAGCTGATGTTCACGACGTGCCCCTTGCGCTTGAGCACCATGCCCGGCAGCAAGCCCATCGTCAGGCGCAGGCTGCCGAAGTAGTTCAGGTCCATCGTGCGCTCGAAGTCGTGGAAGCGGTCGTAGCTCGATTCGATCGCGCGCCGGATCGAGCGGCCGGCGTTGTTGACCAGGAAGTCGACGCCGCCGTACTCCTCCTCCAGCCGCTGCACGAACGCCTTGCACGCGGCTTCGTCGGACACATCGACGCTGACGCTGAAGACCTTGGCGTCCTTGCCGGCATGGGTGCGGATCTCCTGCACCGCCTCGGCCAGCTTGTCCTCGCCGCGCGCGCAGATGATCGTCGTCGCGCCCGCCTCTGCGAACTTCATCGCCGCCGCCAGCCCGATGCCCGACGAGCCTCCGGTGATCAGCACGACCTTGCCGGCGACCGTGCCCTTCAGGCTGCGGTCGATGAACAGCGCCGGGTCGAGGTGGCGTTCCCAGTAGTCCCACAGGCGCCAGGCATAGTCGTGCAGGTCGGGGCACGCGATGCCGCTGCCCTTGAGCGCAGCGTCGGTTCCGCGGCGGTCGAACCGGGTCGGGTAGTTGACGAGCTCGAGCACGTCTTGCGGCAGCCCGAGGTCCTTCATCACGGCGCTGCGGATGCGGCGCACCGGCGCCAACGCCATCAGGCCCTTCTTGACGCTCTTCGGGATGAAGCCGAGCAGCGCGGCGTTGACGAAAATGTTCATCTTCGGCGCGTGCGCGGCGCGGCTGAAGATGTCCAGCACTTCGCCCACCCGGTAGCCCATCGGGTCGACCAGGTGGAAGCAGGCGCCGGGCCGGGCATGCTTCGAGTGGCTGATGTGGTCGAGCGCGGCGACGACGAAGTCGACCGGCACGATGTTGATGCGGCCCCCCTCGAGTCCGACCGACGGAAACCACGACGGCAGGATCTGGCGCAGGCGCTGGATCAGCTTGAAGAAGTAGTACGGCCCGTCGATCTTGTCCATCTCGCCGGTGCGCGAGTCACCGACGACGATTGCCGGCCGGTAGACCGTCCACGGCAGCTTGCACTCCTGGCGCACGATCTTCTCGCTCTCGTGCTTGGTCATGAAGTAGGGGTGCTCCAGCCCTTCTGCCTCGTCGAACATGTCCTCGCGGAACACGCCCTCGTACAGGCCCGCCGCGGCGATGCTGCTGACATGGTGCAGGTGGCCGGCGTCCACCGCCTTGGCGAACTCGCACAGGTGGCGCGTGCCGTCGACGTTGACGCGCACCTGGCTGTCGGCATCGGCCGCCAGGTCGTAGACCGCCGCCAGGTGGTAGACGGCATCGACCTTGCCTTTCAGCGCCTTGATCGTCTCGGCCGCCACCCCGAGCCGGCGTTCGGTCAGGTCGCCCGTGACCGCGACGACGCGGCCCTTCGCGGCGCCCCACTCGTCGAGCAGTGCGTCGAGCTTGCCCTCGCTGCCGGCGCGCACGAGCACGTGCACCGTCGACCCGCGCCGCGCGAGCAGCGCCTTGACGAGTCGACGGCCGATGAAGCCGGTGGCACCGGTGACGAAGTAGCGCATTGAGCGTCCCCCTGCAAGGCCCGGTCGGGCGCCGGGCAGCGTGCATTCTTGTCCAGCCGCCCCCGCCGGTCGTGGGCGGTTTCCCGGAGCGCGCACGCCTACGCCCGCATTTGACTAGGCAGACCTCACTAGCGCCGGGGGCGGCGATACCGCCTGCCCACTCCTATAGTGGCCGCACGGTCGTCACACACAGGACGGCCGATCCACCAGACATACCCGAGGAACGCAGCGATGGTCAAGAAACTCAAGAGCCTGTCCGAGAAGAAGAATGGCCCGGGCGCCGGCTTGCTCGACAGCCAGCTCGCCGGCTCCGTGAAGGACTCGGCGCAGCAGATCTGGCTCGCCGGCATGGGCGCTTTCGCAAAGGCGCAGGCCGAGGGCGGCAAGGTCTTCGATTCGCTCGTCAAGGAGGGCATGAGCCTGCAGAAGAAGACCCAGGGCATGGCCGAGGAAAAGATCGGCGAGGTCACCGGCCGCATGAGCGCGATGGCCGGCAGCGTCACCGCCCGGGCGGGCCAGAACTGGGACCGGCTGGAATCCATCTTCGAGCAGCGCACCGCGAAGGCGATGGCCAAGCTCGGGGTGCCGACCGCCAAGGACGTCGACGCGCTGGTGCAGCGGGTCGATGCCCTCACGGCCGCAGTCGAGCGCCTCAGCGGCACGCCGGTGCCGAAGGCAGCCGCCCGCCGACGCATGGCCACCAAGGCCGCCGCGAAGCCGGCCGCGAAAGCGGGCAGCAAGCGCGCTGCGGTGAAGCCGGCCACGCCGGCGGCCAAGCGTGCCGCGCGCAAGGCCAAGGCGGCCTGAGGAGGCCGATGCGCGGCCCGTGCGGCCGCGCATCGGGCTGGCGCTGGCCGGTGGCGGCCCGCTCGGCGCAATCCACGAGATCGGCGCGCTGTGCGCGTTGCAGGACTGCCTGAGGGGGCTGCCGCTGGGCCGTCTGGACGGCATCGTCGGCGTGTCTGCGGGCGCTTTCATCGCCGCCGGGCTGGCCAACGGCATGACGCCGCGCCAGCTCTGCGCCGCCTTCATCGAGGACGATGTGCCGTCCGCCGACCGCATCGCGCCGTCGGTCTTTCTTCGGCCCGCGTGGGGCGAGTTCGCGCGCCGCGGAGCGGCCCTGCCCGGGCTCGCGCTGCAGGTTGCGTGGCAGGGCCTGTTCGGTGAGCGCGGCTGGCTCGCCGCCGCGGATCGCCTCGGCCAGGGGCTGCCGACCGGCCTGTTCAGCACGGCGCCGCTGGAGACGACGCTGCGCCGGCTGCTTGCGCGCGCCGGCCGGCACGACGACTTCCGCACGCTGCACCGCGCCACGGGCTGCCGGCTCGTGCTGGTCGCGACCGACCTCGACAGCGGCCATGCCGCACCCTTCGGACTGCCGGGCTGGGACGCGGTGCCGATCTCGCGCGCGGTGGTCGCGAGCGCTGCGCTGCCGGGCCTGTTCCCACCGGTGCCGATCGGCGGACGCTGGTACGCCGACGGCGCGCTGACGAAGACCCTGCACGCCAGCGTGCTGCTCGATCGCGGGCTGGACCTGCTGCTGTGCCTGAACCCGTTGGTGCCGTTCCACGCCGACCACGCCGACCACGCGGTCCACCGCATTGCCACGCGTGCCGCTCCGCCGGCCGAGACGGCCATTCCGCGCCTCGTCGACGGCGGGCTGCCGGTCGTGCTGAGTCAGACCTTCCGCTCGCTGATCCACTCGCGCCTCGAACTCGGACTGAAGGGCTACGAGCGCAGCCACCCGGCGACCGACGTTGTGCTGTTCGAGCCCGAGCGGCGTGACCCGACGTTGTTCCTCGCCAACACCTTCGGCTACCGCCAGCGGCGCCGGCTGGCCGAACACGCGTACCAGCGCACGCGCGCCGACCTGCGCGCGCGGCGCGCCACGCTGGCGCCGCTGCTGGCGCGCCACGGCATCACGCTCGACGACGCCGCGCTGGATGACCCGGCGCGCACGCTGCTGGCCACGCGCTCGCCGGCGCCGACGCGCATGGTGCGCACGCTGCGCCGGCTCGACGGCGTGCTCGACACGCTGCAGGCCCGCCTCGACGACCGGCCGCAGTGCGCCTGAGCGCGCCGGGAACGAAAGCGCTGACCGCTCGCGCTCAGCCGAGGTAACGCGCCTCCAGGTGGGCGCGGAAATGCGCGGGGTTCAGCGCTTCGCCGCTGGCGCGCTGCGCCAGTTCGTCGGTGGTCCAGCGGCTGCCCTGCTGCCAGATGTTGTCGCGCAGCCAGTCGAACACCGGCACCAGGTCGCCGGCGGCAAGGCGCGCGTCGAGATCGGGCACCGCGCGGCGCAGCGCCGCGAACCACTGCGCGGCGTACATCGCGCCCAGCGTGTAGCACGGGAAGTAGCCGATCAGCCCCTCGGGCCAGTGCACGTCCTGCAGCGGGCCGTCGCGGAAGTCGCCACGGGTGTCGATTTGCAGCAGCTCCATCATCTTGGCGTCCCACAGCGCCGGGATGTGCTCGGGCTCGATCTCACCCTCGACGAGCGGGCGCTCGATCTCGTAGCGCAGGATCACGTGCGCCGGGTAGGTCACCTCGTCGGCATCGACGCGGATGCGGCCCGGGCTGACGCGCGTCAGCAGGCGGTGCAGGTTCGCCGGTGCGAACGCTGGCTGGTCGCCGAAGGCTTCACGCAGCAGCGGTGCGAGCAGCGCGGCGAAGCCCGGGTGCCCACCGAGCTGCATCTCGAACGACAGGCTCTGGCTCTCGTGCAGCCCCATCGAGCGCGCCTCGGCCAGTGGCTGGCCGAGCCACTCGCGCGGCAGGTTCTGCTCGTAGCGGCCGTGGCCGGTCTCGTGCACCGTGCCCATCAGGGCGGTGAGGAACTCGCGCTCGTCGAAGCGCGTCGTCATCCGCACGTCCTCCGGCACCCCGCCGCAGAACGGGTGCGTGCTGACGTCCAGCCGGCCGGCGTCGAAGTCGAAACCGAGGCGCCGGATCACCTGCTCGCACAGCGCGCGCTGGCGTGCGATCGGGAACGGGCCGACCGGCTCGACCAGCGGGTCGGCAGCGTCGCGTGCCGCCTGGCGCGCCCGCACGCGGCGGATCAGGTCCGGCAGCCAGCTGCGCACGTCACCGAAGACGCGGTCGAGCTGGGCCGTGCTCATGCCGGGTTCGTAGCGGTCGAGCAGCGCGTCGTACTTCGACCGCCCGGTCTGGGCGGCCAGCAGCGCCGCTTCCTCGCGCACGCTGGCGAGCACCGGACGGAAGTTTTCGACGAAACCGGCCCAGTCGTTGGCCGGGCGCTGCGCCCGCCAGGCATGTTCGCAGCGCGAGCTCGCCAGCGACTGGCGCTGCACGAGGCTGTCGGGCAGCGCGTTCGAGCGCCGCCAGTCGCGTCGGATCTCGCGCAGGTTCGCGCGCTGCGCGGCGTCGAGCGCCTCGTGCGCGCCGCGCTCGATCTGCGCGGGCAATGCGGCATCGGTGCGCAGCCGGTGCAGCAGCGTGGCCAGCTCGGCCAGCGCCGCGGCGCGCGCCTCGTTGCCCTTGGGCGGCATGTTCGCCGCCTGGTCCCACCCCGCCAACGCGCCGAGGTGGCCCAGGCGGTGCAGGCGCGTCCAGGTCGCCGTGAGTCCGTCGTAGGCGGGTGTCGCGGTGGGTGGGGCGGAGGCGGTCGGGGGGGTGGAGGTGGACTCGCTCATGCAGGCTCCGAAGTCAAGCGTCCGAGGATGAAATTCAATGGAACCAGTGGTCCGGCAGCAGGCCGAGCCCGGCCACCGTCATCGTCAGGTAACGCGCGAACTTGCCGACCGCCATGTAGCCCAGGCAAGGCCAGAACGGCAGCCGCAGCCAGCCGGCGACCGCACACAGCGGGTCGCCGACCACCGGCAGCCACGCCAGCAGGCAGCCCTTGGCACCGAAGCGCTCGAGCCAGCGCAGCGCGCGCAAGTCGCGCGGCGGGTGGTGACTCACGGCCTGGTAGGCGCGCTCGGCACCGTAGCCCATCCACCACGTGACGGCACCGCCGAGCGTATTGCCGGCGGTGGCGATCAGGATCGCCGGCCAGAACAGCGGCGGATTCAGCGTCACCAGGCCGAGCACGATCCACTCGCTGCCGAGCGGCAACAACGTGGCGGACAGCGCGGCCACGACGAACACCGTGCTGAGCCCGAACTCCGGCAGTGCCAGCGCAGCGAGCAGCGAGTGCAGCCAGTCGTTCATGCCGGTCGGATCATACGGAGCCGCTGCTCACCGGCTGGCGACCGGCGCCGCCAGGGCCGCCGCTATACTGCCGCCTCCCTTTTTCAGGCCCTCTGCGGCCCCCTCGCGCGCCATGAAGATCGGCACCCACGAGCTGCCGAACCGCCTGTTCGTCGCTCCGATGGCAGGCGTCACCGACCGCCCGTTCCGCATGCTGTGCAAGCGGCTCGGTGCGGGCTACGCGGTGAGCGAGATGGTGACCAGCCAGCGCCACCTCTGGACCTCGCTGAAGACCTCGCGCCGCGCCGACCACACGGGCGAAGGCGCACCGATCTCGGTCCAGATCGCCGGTGTCGACCCGCAGGAGATGGCCGACGCGGCGCGCTACAACGTCGACCGCGGCGCGCAGATCATCGACATCAACATGGGCTGCCCGGCCAAGAAGGTCTGCCACGTCTGGGCCGGCTCGGCGCTGATGCAGGACGCACCGCGTGCGATCAAGATCGTCGACGCCGTCGTGCGCGCGTGCGCGCCACTCGGCGTGCCGGTGACGCTGAAGATGCGCAGTGGCTGGTGTGCCGCGGAGCGCAACGCGCTGGCGATCGCGCGCGACGCCGAATCCGCCGGCGTCGCGCTGCTCACGGTGCACGGCCGCACGCGCGAGCAGGGCTACGGTGGTGAGGCCGAATACGAGACGGTGGCCGCCGTGAAGGCCGCGCTGCGCATCCCGGTGGTCGCCAACGGCGACATCGATTCGCCGCGCAAGGCGGCCGCGGTGCTGCAGGCCACCGGCGCCGATGCGCTGATGATCGGCCGCGCGGCGCAGGGCCGGCCGTGGATCTTCCGCGAAATCGCGCACTTCCTGGCCACCGGCGAAGACCTGGCGCCGCCGCCGACCGCCGAGGTGCGCGGCTGGCTGCTCGAACACCTGCAGGACCACTACGGCCTGTACGGCGAGGCGCTCGGCGTGCGCAGCGCGCGCAAGCACATCGGCTGGGCGGTGCGCGCGCTGCCCGGCGGCCTGGCGTTCCGCGCCGCGATGAACACGCTCGAGAGTGCCGACGCCCAGCTGCGTGCCGTGGCCAGCTTCTTCGAACGCCTGGCGCTGGTGCACCCGCAGCTGCCGGCGGCCAACGACGCCCGCGCGGAACGCGCCGCATGATCACCCGCCCCGGCATGCTGATGCCGCCGCACCGCGGAGCACCCGCGTGAGCCGCACCCCCATCGAGGAGTGCATCCGCGCGAGCCTCGAGGCCTACTTCCGCGACCTGCGCGGCACCGAGCCGCACCGCGTGCACCAGATGGTGCTCGAGGCGGTCGAGAAGCCGCTGCTCGAGGTCGTGCTGCAACACGCCGGCGGCAACCAGAGCCGCGCCGCCGAATGGCTCGGCATCAACCGCAACACGCTGCGGCGCAAGCTCGCCGAGCACAAGCTCCTGAAGTGACACGCTGGCGCCCTCGCGGCGCCCGAAGGATTTTCCGCATGGCTCCGACCACCGCCCTGATCTCGGTCTCCGACAAGACCGGTGTGCTCGAGTTCGCCCAGGCGCTGCACGCGCAGGGCGTGCGGCTCGTGTCCACCGGCGGCACCGCGCGACTGCTCGCCGAGGCCGGCCTGCCCGTGACCGAGGTGGCGCAGCTCACCGGATTCCCCGAGATGCTGGACGGCCGCGTGAAGACGCTGCACCCGAGCGTGCACGGTGGCCTGCTCGCGCGTCGCGACCTGCCGGAGCACATGGCGGCTCTGGCCGAACAGGGCATCGGCGCGATCGACCTGCTGGTCGTCAACCTCTACCCGTTCGCGCAGGCCACCGCACGCGCCGACTGCACGCTCGACGACGCGATCGAGAACATCGACATCGGCGGCCCGGCGATGCTGCGCGCGGCGGCGAAGAACTGGACCGGCGTGACGGTGCTGATCGACCCGGCCGACTACGCGCGCGTGCTGGCCGAACTCGGCACTGGCGGTGTCGAGCGCGCGACGCGCTTCCGGCTGGCGAAGAAGGTGTTCGCGCACACCGCCGCCTACGACGGCATGATCACGAACTACTTGACCGCGCTCGAGGCCGGGTCCGAGCTGGCCACCGCTGCGGTGCCGACCCGCGCCACCTTCCCCGCCCAGCTGACCCTGCAGTTGAGCAAGGCGCAGGACCTGCGCTACGGCGAGAACCCGCACCAGACGGCGGCCTTCTACCGCGACACCGCAGCGGCTCCCGGCACGCTCGCGCAAGCCACGCAGCTGCAGGGCAAGGCACTGTCGTACAACAACATCGCCGACGCCGACGCCGCGTGGGAATGCGTGAAGTCCTTCGGCGCCGACGCCGGTGCCGCGTGCGTCATCGTCAAGCACGCGAACCCCTGCGGCGCCGCACTTGCGCCGACCGCCGGCCAGGCCTACGCGCAGGCGTTCAAGACCGATCCGACGTCGGCCTTCGGCGGCATCATCGCGTTCAACCGCGCGCTCGACGGCGACGCTGCCGAGCAGGTCGCGCGCCAGTTCGTCGAGCTCGTCATCGCGCCGGCCTTCAGCGCCGAGGCGCGTGCGGTGTTCGCCGCCAAGCAGAACGTGCGGCTGCTCGAAGTGCC
>JBDTUO010000083.1:0-9032 GCA_040007675.1 Rubrivivax sp. | reverse complement strand
GGGCTCCAAGGTCATCGTGGCCATCAACAAGGACCCGGAGGCACCGATCTTCTCGATCGCCGACTACGGGCTCGAGGCCGACCTCTTCGTCGCCGTGCCGGAGCTGGTGGCGGCACTCTAGCCTCCGTCACCCCGGGCGCCTACGGGCGCCCTTCGCCCGTCTGCCGCCGCGCCTTCTCCAGGAGACCTTGCATGAGCTATCGAGCACCGGTGCGCGACATGATGTTCGCGATCCGCCAACTTGCCGACCTCGAGTTGATCGCGTCGCTGCCCGGTTTCGAGGACGCCGGCGTCGACACTGCGCAGGCCGTTCTGGAGGAGGCGGCGCGCCTGAACGAAGGCGTGATCGCACCGCTGAACCGCACCGGTGACCTGAACCCGTCGAGCTGGCACGACGGTGCCGTGCGCACGACGCCCGGCTTTCGGGAGGCATTTCGCGCGTTCGCCGATGGCGGCTGGCAGGGGCTCCAGCACCCGGTGGAGTTTGGTGGCCAGGGCCTGCCGAAGACGATCGGCTTCGCCTGCGTCGAGATGCTCAACAGCGCCAACCTCAGCTTCGCGCTGTGCCCCCTGCTGAGCGACGGCGCGATCGAGGCGCTGCTGACGGCCGGCTCGCCCGAACAGCAGGCGACCTATCTGGCACCGATGGTCGAGGGCCGCTGGACCGGAACCATGAACCTGACCGAGCCCCAGGCGGGCAGCGACCTGGCGGCGGTGCGCACCCGTGCCGAGCCGCAGCCCGACGGCAGCTTCCGTCTCTTCGGCACCAAGATCTTCATCACCTACGGTGACCACGACCTGGCCGAGAACATCGTGCACCTCGTGCTCGCGCGGGTCGCCGGCGCGCCCGAGGGCGTCAAGGGCATCAGCCTGTTCATCGTGCCGAAGTTCATGGTCGAGGCCGACGGCAGCCTCGGCGCGCGCAACGACGTGCAGTGCGTCAGCATCGAGCACAAGCTCGGCATCAAGGCCAGCCCGACCGCGGTGCTGCAGTACGGCGACGACGGCGCAGGGGCGGTCGGATATCTGATCGGCCAGGAGAACCAGGGCCTGGCCACCATGTTCGTGATGATGAATGCGGCGCGTTTCGCGGTCGGCGTTCAGGGACTGGCGGTGGCCGAGCGGGCCTACCAGCAGGCCGTGGCCTACGCCCGCGACCGGGTGCAGGGGCGCGCGGTGGACGCGGAAACCGCCGGTGCCGGCGCCATCATCCACCACCCGGACGTGCGCCGCATGCTGCTGACGATGCGCGCCGTCATCGAGGGCTGCCGCGCGATGGCTGCAGTGGCCGCCGCCGCCTACGACGTCGCGCATGCGCACCCCGAGGCCGACGTGCGCGCCGAGCACCAGTCGTTCTACGAGTTCCTGGTGCCGCTGGTGAAGGGGTTCTCGACCGAGATGAGCCTCGAAGTCACGAGCCTGGCGGTGCAGGTGCATGGGGGCATGGGTTTCATCGAGGAGACCGGCGCGGCCCAGCACTACCGCGATGCGAGGATCCTGACGATCTACGAAGGCACGACGGCGATCCAGGCCAACGACCTCGTCGGGCGCAAGACCGCGCGCGACGGTGGCGCGGTCGCGCGCGGCATCGCCGGCCGCATCGAGGTCACCGAGGGCGAGCTCGCGCGGCGCGACAGCGTTGCCGCGCGCGCGATGCGCAAGCGGCTGCGCGCGGCGCGCGAGGCCTTCGTCGACGTGGTCGACTTCGTCGTCGAGCGCGGCCGCACCGACCCGGGTGCCGTGTACGCCGGCTCGGTGCCCTACCTGATGCTCGCCGGGAATCTGGTTGCCGGCTGGCAGATGGCGCGCGCGCTGCTGGTGGCCGAGGAGCGGATCGCGGCCGGCGAGGAGCTTCAGTTCATGCAGGCAAAGGTGACGACGGCGCACTTCTACGCCGAGCACCTGCTCAGTCGGGTGCCCGGCCTGCGCGACAGCGTCGTCGACGGCGCCGCACCGGTGAGCGCCATGGCACTGGAGGCGTTCTGAGATGGCGGCCGTCGACACCACGCGCACCGCGGTCGCAGTGGCCCCGCCGCCGCCCGCGGGTCGAAGCCGACCGCTGCCGCCGGCGCTCGCCCGGTTGACGCTGCCGGTGATCGGTGCGCCGCTGTTCATCGTCAGCAACCCGAGGCTCGTGATCGCGCAGTGCACGGCCGGCATCCTCGGCGCGATGCCCGCGCTGAACGCGCGCCCCGCCGCGCAGCTCGACGACTGGCTGGCCGAGATCGCCGAAAGCCTTGCGGCCTGGGACCGCGACCACCCGGACCGCCCGGCAGCGCCGTATGCGATCAACCAGATCGTGCACCGCTCGAACGATCGCCTCGAGCAGGACATGGCGGTCTGTGCCCGCCACCGTGTGCCGGTAATCATCACGTCGCTCGGCGCGCGCACTGACGTCAACGACGCGGTGCACGCGTGGGGCGGCGTGGTGCTGCACGACATCATCAACAACAGCTTCGCGCACAAGGCGATCGACAAGGGCGCCGACGGCCTGATCGCCGTTGCCGCGGGTGCGGGCGGCCACGCCGGCATCAAGAGCCCGTTCGCGCTGGTGCAGGAGATTCGCGAGTGGTTCGACGGCCCGCTGGCCTTGTCCGGCGCGATCGCGACCGGCGGCGCGGTGCTGGCGGCGCAGGCGATGGGCGCCGACTTCGGCTACATCGGTTCGGCCTTCATCGCCACCGACGAGGCGCGCGCGAGCGAGGCCTACAAGCAGTGCATCGTCGACAGTTCGAGCGACGAGATCGTCTACTCGAGCCTGTTCACCGGCGTGCACGGCAATTACCTGAAGCCGTCGATCCGCGCCAGCGGCCTCGACCCGGACCACCTGCCCGAGAGCGACCCGAGTGCGATGAACTTCGGCGGCGGGCCGGAGGGCGAGCCGAGCGCGAAGAAGAAGGCGTGGAAGGACATCTGGGGCTGCGGGCAGGGCATCGGCGCCGTCAAGGCGGTGTTGCCGGCGGCCGAAATGGTGGCGCGGCTGCGGCGCGAGTACGAGGCCGCGCGCGCGGCGGTCTGCCGGGGCTGAGACCGCGTGACGGCGCACCGCCGCACCGTGATCCGCCATGCGCGGCTGTTCGACAGCCACGCCGGCGTGTTCCGCGCTGGCAGCACGATCGTGATCGAGGGCGACCGCGTCGCCACCGTGACCCAGCAGCCCTTGCAGGTCGACGACGCCCAGACGGTGATCGATGCCGCCGGCCGGGCGGTGCTGCCCGGTCTGATCGACGCCCACGTGCACGTCGCCGCGACCTCGCATGACCTCGTCGGGCTGGCGCTGAAGCCGGTGTCGCTGGTGACGGCCGAGAGCGCTGCCGTGATGCGCGCGATGCTGCACCGCGGTTTCACGACCGTGCGCGATGCCGCGGGCGCCGACCACGGCCTGCAGGCGGCTGTCGCGCGCGGGCTGTTCGAGGGGCCCCGGCTGTTCATTGCAGCGCAACCGATCTCGCAAACGGGTGGGCACGCGGACATGCGGCCGCAGGGAGTGCGCGGCGCGATGCACTGCGCCTGCGCCGGCATGGGCCTGGTCGGCGCGATCGCCGACGGCGTCGGCGAGGTGCGGCGCGCGGTGCGCGAGCAAGTGCGCCAAGGCGCCAACCAGATCAAGATCATGGCCGGCGGCGGGGTGTCGAGCCCGACCGATCCGATCGACGGCACGCAGTTCTCGCTCGAGGAACTGCGCGCGGCGGTCGAGGAGGCCGAGGCGGCCAACCTCTACGCGCTGGCGCACGCCTACTCGCCGCGCGCCGTGACGCGTGCGGTGCAGGCCGGCGTGCGCTCGATCGAGCACGGCAACCTGATCGACGAGGCGACGGCGCGCGAGATGAAGCGCCACGGCGCGTTTTTCGTGCCGACGCTGTCGACCTACGCGGCGCTGGCCGACGAAGGGCAGCGCCTCGGGTGGTCGGCCGAGATGCTGGCCAAGCTCGAGCAGGTGCGAACGCGGGGGCTTGAGGCAGTACGCATCGCTCAGGCCGAGGGCGTGCCTATCGTCTTCGGCACCGATCTGCTGGGCCACATGCACGACCGGCAGTCGGGCGAGTTCACGCTGCGCGCGCCGGTACTGCCGCCGCTGGCGCTGCTGCAGAGCGCGACCTCGACGGCCGCCCGCATGATGGGCCGCGAGGCCGAGATCGGCGCGCTGCTGGCAGGCGCCTGGGCCGACCTGATGATCGTGGACGGTGACCCGGAGCGCTCGCTCGAGATGCTGAGCGAACCGGGAGCCGGCATCCGGTTCCTGATGCAGGGTGGGCGCACCGTGTTCGACCGGCTCACTGCCTAGTCGGCAACGAAAAGGGCCCCGCAGGGCCCTGGTCTTCGGCGACAAATCGCCGCCTGGCGGAGCCGACTCAGTTGACCGACGTGAAGCGGGCCTCCGGCCGGTCATCGGAGCGGTGAATGGTGGTGACGCCGGTCTTCATGGCCCACGGGCGCATCTGGTGGTGCAGCGGGATCAGCAGCACCTCGTCGCGGATGCGCACCAGCGCGTCCTTGATCATCTGGTTGCGCTTGGCGACGTCGGTCTCGGATTTCATCGCGTCGGTCAGGCGGTCGACTTCCGGGTCGCTGATCTTCGAGAAGTTGAAGTTGCCGTCGGCGCCGGTGGTGCGGGTGCGAACCAGCGACTGAATCGTGTACTGCGCGTCGTAGGTGGCGACACCCCAGCCGAGCATGTACAGCGACGAGTCGAAGTTCTGGAACTTCTGGCTGAAGGTGGCCATGTTCTCGGCCACCAGCTGCGCCTTGATGCCGACGCGGGCCCACATCGCGACGATCGCCTGGCAGATTTCCTCGTCGTTGACGTAACGGTTGTTCGGGCAGTTCAGCCGCACTTCGAAACCGTCCGGGTAGCCGGCCGCGGTCATCAGCTTCTTGGCGCCTTCGACGTCGACCTTGGTCGGCACGTCGATCTCGGGCGTATTGCCGTTGACGCCGGGCGCGACCATCACGCCGGCCGGGATCGACAGGCCGCGCATGGTGCTGCGCTTGATCGCCTCGCGGTCAATGGTCATGCTGAGTGCCTGGCGCACCCGCTTGTCGGCGAAAGGGTTCTTGCCCTTGATGTTGCTGTACTTCAGCTCTGCGCTGCCGACGTCCGGCGCCAGGTAGATCGTGCGGACCTCCGGGCCGTCGAGGATCTTGAGCTTGGCGTCGGCTCGCAGCCGCGCGACGTCCTGGGTCGGCACGTCGGTCAGCATGTCGACGTCGCCCGACAGCAGCGCGGCGACGCGAGTGGCATCCGACTTGATCGGCGTGTAGACGACCTCGGTCACGTTGCCGTCTTGCTTGCCCCACCAGTCCTTGTTGACCGCCATCGAGACGCGCTGGTCCGGCACCCACGCGGTGATCTTGTACGGGCCCGTGCCCATCACGTTGCGGGAGGAGAAGTTCTCTTCCTTTGCCTTGTAGTCCTGGACGTTCGTCGTGTTGTTCTTCTCCGCCCAGACCTTGCTCATGATGCGGAAGTCGATGATGTTGCGCAGCAGGATCGGGTTCGGCGCGCTCATGATGAGGTCCACCGTGTGGTCGTCGACCTTCTTGATCTCCTGGATGCCAGTGACGTAGATCTGCATCGTGCCCTGCGGCTGCTTGATGCGGCCGAAAGAGAAGATGACGTCGTCCGCAGTGAACGGGCTGCCGTCGTGGAACTTGACGCCCTTGCGCAGTTCGAAGCGCACCTGGGTCGGGCTGATATAGGTCCACTTGGTGGCCAGCGCGGGCTCGACCTCCCGGCTGGCGCCGTAGCGCGTCAGGCCCTCGTAGGCGTGCATCAGGATCGCGTTGGTTGTCGCGTGGTTCTGCGAGTGAGGGTCCAGCGAGAGGATGTCGTTTTGCGCCGCCCAGCGCAGCGTCGCTGCCGATGCGGGTGCCGGCAGTGCCAGCGTCAGGGCCGCAGCGAGCGCGGTGGCGGCCATCAGGACACGGTGTTTCACCATTCGAAGCTCCCCAAGTTTCGGTCTGAACCGGTGATGCTAGGGCCGCGCCAGAGTGGCGCACTGCGGGACAACCCCAGCCCGCAAACCGAGCGCCACCGGGTGCAACGGGTCGTGCCGGTTGTCGCGGCGAACCGACATTCGGCGCCGGGATGGAGGCGACTGTCAGCGCCCAGAAGGGCGGCCGGGGTGCAATCAGCGCCGAGCGGGCAATAACGGCGGTGCTAAAGTCCGCGCCGAGTCCCGATGTCCTTTCCGTCCCCTTGCAGGTGCACGTTGCTGCAAACGGGGTCGCAATCCGCTGACCGGTCGAGCCGGGCCGCGGAAGGTTGGAGCAACCCATCGAAGCCCTGGAAACCGGGGCGAAAGGTGAGCGAACGATGATGCAGCAAACCCGGTCAAACTCGTACCTGTTCGGCGGCAATGCGCCGTACGTCGAGGAACTCTACGAGTCCTACCTCGACAACCCCGGCAGCGTGCCGGACAACTGGCGTTCGTACTTCGACAACCTGCAGCACGTGCCGGCGGTCGACGGCAGCGAAGCGCGCGACGTCGCCCACGGCCCGGTGATCGAGTCTTTCGCGCAGCGCGCCAAGGCGGGTGCCTTCGTGGTGCGGGCCGGCGGCGACGAACTCGCCATCGCGCGCAAGCAGCTGCACGTCCAGAGCCTGATCGCGGCCCACCGTTCGCTGGGCGCCCGCTGGGCGGACCTGGACCCGCTGAAGCGCACCGAGCGCCCGCGCATCCCGGAGCTCGAGCCGGCGTTCTACGACCTGACCGAGTCCGACATGGACGCGACGTTCAGCGCGACGAACACGTACTTCAGCAAGGCCGAGCACATGACGCTGCGGGAGATCCTGCAGGCGCTGCGTGAGACCTATTGCGGCTCGATCGGTGCGGAGATCATGCACATCACCGAGCCGGTCGAGAAGCGCTGGTGGCAGTCCAGGCTCGAGAGCGTGCGCGGCAAGGTCAGCTTCACGGCCGAGGAGAAGCGCCACGTGCTCGACCGCCTGACGGCGGCGGAGGGCCTCGAGCGCTACCTGCACACCAAGTACGTCGGCCAGAAGCGCTTCTCGCTCGAGGGCAGCGAGAGCTTCATCGCCTCGATGGACGAGTTCATCCAGCGCGCCGGCGGCAAGGGCGTGCAGGAGATCGTCATCGGCATGGCGCACCGGGGTCGCCTCAACGTCCTCGTCAACACCCTCGGCAAGATGCCGAAGGATCTGTTCGCCGAGTTCGATCACACCGCGCCGGAGAACCTTCCCTCGGGCGACGTCAAGTACCACCAGGGCTTCTCGAGCGACATCACGACGCCGGGCGGCCCGGTCCACCTGAGCCTGTCGTTCAACCCGTCGCACCTCGAGATCGTCAACCCGGTCGTCGAAGGCTCGGTCAAGGCGCGGCTCGACCGTCGCGGCGACCACGAGGGCGACACGGTGCTGCCGGTCATCGTCCACGGCGACGCGGCCTTCGCCGGCCAGGGTGTCGTGATGGAGACGCTGGCCTTGGCGCAGACACGCGGCTACTACACGGGGGGCACGGTCCACGTCGTCATCAACAACCAGATCGGCTTCACGACCTCGGATCCGCGCGACTCGCGCTCGACGCTCTATTGCACAGACGTGGTCAAGATGATCGAGGCACCCGTCCTTCATGTGAACGGCGACGACCCCGAGGCGGTGGTCCTGTGCAGCCAGATCGCGCTCGACTACCGGCAGGAGTTCAACAAGGACGTCGTCGTCGACATCGTCTGCTTCCGCAAGCTCGGCCACAACGAGCAGGACACGCCCAGCCTGACGCAGCCGCTGATGTACAAGAAGATCGCGCAGCACCCCGGCACGCGCAAGCTCTACGGCGACAAGCTGGTCGCGCAGGGCGTGCTCGAGGAGGGCGGGCCGGACCGCATGGTCAAGGAGTTCCGCGCCGCGATGGACGATGGCCGGCACACGGTCGATCCCGTGCTGACCAACTTCAAGAGCAAGTACGCCGTCGACTGGGCGCCGTTCCTCGGCAAGAAGTGGACCGACGCCGCGGACACCGCGCTGCCGCTGGCCGAAGTCCGGCGGTTGGCCGAACGCGTCACGACGATTCCGGACAACTTCAAGCTGCACCCGCTGGTCGAGAAGGTCATCGCCGACCGCGCCGCGATGGGTCGTGGCGAGGTGAACGTCGACTGGGGCATGGGCGAAACCCTGGCCTATGCATCGCTCGTGGCCAGCGGCTACAGCGTGCGGCTTTCCGGCGAGGACTGCGGCCGGGGCACGTTCTCGCACCGCCACGCGGTGCTGCACGACCAGAACCGCGAGAAGTACGACACCGGCACCTACGTGCCGCTGGAAAACGTGGCGGAGAACCAGGCCAAGTTCCGCGTCATCGACTCGATCCTGTCCGAGGAGGCCGTGCTCGGCTTCGAGTACGGCTACGCGTCGGCCGAGCCGAACACCTTCGTGATCTGGGAGGCGCAGTTCGGCGACTTCGTCAACGGCGCGCAGGTCGTGATCGACCAGTTCATCGCATCGGGCGAGGTCAAGTGGGGGCGCGTGAACGGCCTGACGCTGCTGCTGCCGCACGGCTACGAAGGGCAGGGCCCGGAGCACAGCTCGGCGCGTCTCGAGCGCTTCATGCAGCTCGCGGCCGACAACAACATGCAGATCTGCCAGCCGACGTCGGCCAGCCAGATCTTCCACCTGCTGCGTCGGCAGATGGTTCGCATGTTCAGGAAGCCGCTCGTGATCATGACGCCGAAGTCGCTGCTGCGCGCGAAGGACGCGACCTCGCCCTTGTCCGAATTCACCAAGGGCGAGTTCCGCACCGTCATCGGCCCGCAACGCGACGAGATCGTCGGCGAGAAGGTCAAGCGCGTGATCGTCTGTTCGGGCAAGGTGGCCTACGACCTGCTGCGCCGGCGCGACGAGAAGAAGGCGTGGGACGTGGCGATCCTGCGCGTCGAGCAGCTGTACCCGTTCCCGCACAAGTCCTTCGCCAACGAGCTGAAGCGATTCCCGAACGCGGTGGACCTCGTCTGGTGCCAGGACGAACCGCAGAACCAGGGTGCCTGGTTCTTCGTGCAGCACTACATCCACGAGAACATGG
>JBDTUO010000082.1:0-9034 GCA_040007675.1 Rubrivivax sp. | reverse complement strand
TGCAGCATCCTGTACATCAGCCACAAGCTCGACGAGATCCGCGCGCTGTGCCACCGCTGCACGGTGCTGCGCGGCGGCCGCGTGACCGGCGAGGTCGACCCGACGCAGCACGACAACGCCAGCCTGTCGCGCCTGATGATCGGCGCCGAGCCGCCGGCGCTGGACCACCGCGAGCAGGCGGCCGGCGCGCCGGTGCTCGAAGTGCGGGGCCTGTCGCTGCCGCGCGCCGACCCGTTCGCGGTCGAACTGCGCGGGCTCGCGTTCGAGGTGCGTGCCGGCGAGGTGGTCGGCATCGCCGGCGTGTCGGGCAACGGTCAGCAGGAGCTGATGGGGGTGTTGTCGGGCGAGGACCTGCGGGCGCCACCCGGCAGCGTCCGGCTGTTCGGCCGCGACGTCGCGCGTGATCCTCCGCACCGGCGGCGCGCCGCCGGGCTGCACTTCGTGCCCGAGGAGCGCCTGGGCCGCGGCGCCGTGCCGACGCTGAGCCTGGCGCACAACACGCTGCTGACGCGCACGCCCGAAGGCCTGGGCGTCGGCGGCTGGCTGCGCATGGGCGCGCTGCGCGCGCTCGCCGCGCACGTGATCCAGCGTTTCGGCGTCAAGGCGGGCGGGCCGGGTGCGCTGGCCAGCAGCCTGTCGGGCGGCAACCTGCAGAAGTTCATCGTCGGGCGCGAGATCGACGCCGCGCCGAAGCTGCTGATCGTCAGCCAGCCGACCTGGGGCGTCGACGTCGGCGCCGCGGCGCTGATCCGCGCCGAATTGCTCGCGCTGCGCGACGCCGGTGGCGCGGTGCTCGTCGTCAGCGAGGAGCTCGACGAGCTGTTCGAGATCGCCGACCGGCTGCTCGTCGTCGCGCAGGGCCGGCTGTCGCCGTCGCTGGCGACGCGCGACGCGAGCGTCGAGCGCATCGGCCAGTGGATGTCGGGGCTGTGGGACGCGCCGGCTGCGGCGCAGGCGGAGCCGGCGCATGCTGCGGCTTGAGGCGCGCGTCGAGCCCTCGCGCGCGATGACGCTGGCATCGCCGCTGATCGCGCTGGCGCTGACCGCGCTGATCGCGGCGCTGCTGTTCGTCGCCCTCGGCAAGGACCCGGTGGCGGGCCTCGCGGCGTATTTCTTCGAGCCGCTGAACGGCCCCCGCGCGCTCGGCGAAGTCGCGCTCAAGGCGACGCCGCTGATCCTGTGTGCGCTCGGGCTGGCGGTGTGTTACCGCTCCAACATCTGGAACATCGGTGCCGAGGGCCAGCTGTTGCTCGGCGCGATCGCCGGCGGCGGCATGGCGCTGTGGCTCAGCGGCCAGGGCTGGAACGCACCGCGCGGCGCGCTGGCGCCGCTGGTGCTGATCGCCGGGGTCGCGGGCGGCATGGCCTGGGCCGCGATCACGGCGTGGCTGCGCGACCGCTTCAACGCGAGCGAGATCCTGGTCAGCCTGATGCTGGTCTACGTCGCACAGCAGCTGCTGAACTACCTCGTCTTCGGCCCCTGGAAAGACCCGAAGGGCTTCAATTTCCCGCAGACACCGACCTTCGACGCCGCCACCTGGCTGCTGCCGATGTGGCGCGGTACACGGCTGCACTGGGGCGCGGCGGTGCTGCCGTTCGCGGTCGTCGCCGCGTGGCTGTTCGTGTTCCGCTCGTGGCGCGGCTTCCAGCTGCAGGTCGGCGGGCTGGCGCCGGCGGCGGCTCGCTACGCGGGCTTCTCGGCGCGCAGCACGCTGTGGACCGCGCTGCTGGTGTCCGGCGGCCTGGCGGGGCTGGCCGGCGCGATGGAGGTCGCCGGGCCCTTGCGCCAGCTGACGCCGCACGTCAGCACCGGCATCGGCTTCACCGCCATCATCGTCTGCTTCGTCGGCCGGCTGCACCCGCTCGGCATCGTGCTCGGCGGGGTGCTGCTGTCGATGATGCTGATCGGCGGCGAACTCGGGCAGTCGCGGCTCGGGCTGCCGAACGCGCTGTCCGGCGTTTTCCAGGGGCTGCTGCTGTTCCTGCTGCTGGCGTGCGACAGCTTGATCACCAGCCGCGTGCGCTGGTCGCGCGCCGGCGGCCCGCAGGCGGCGGGGCATTCACGATGAACGAAGCGGCGCTGCTGGTCGCCGCGACCATCGCGTCGGGCACGCCGCTGGCGCTCGCCGGGCTCGGCCTGCTGCTGGGCGAGAAGGCGGGCGTGCTGAACCTCGGCGCCGAGGGCATGATGCTGGTCGCTGCGGTCGCCGGGTTCGCGACCGCGTTCCTCACCGGCAGCGAAGGGCTCGGCTTCGTCGCCGGCGCCGCCGCCGGCGCGGCGATGGCGGCCGCCTTCGGGGTGCTGGTGATCTGGCTCAACACCAACCAGTACGCCACCGGGCTGGCGCTGTCGATCTTCGGCGCCGGCTTCTCGGCTTTCGTCGGCGTGGCCTTCGTCGGCAAGAAGCTCGCCGAGCCGGTGCGCCACGCGGTGCCCGGGCTGGCGGACCTGCCGTGGATCGGGCCGGCGCTGTTCCGGCAACATCCGATGGCCTACGTCGCGATCGGCCTGGCCGCAGCGATCGCATGGTTCCTGTACCGCAGTCGCGCCGGGCTGGTGCTGCGCGCGGTCGGGGAGTCGCCCGAGTCGGCGCATGCGCTGGGCGTGCGCGTGCGCTGGCTGCGCCTGGCAGCGGTGGCCGCCGGCGGCGCCCTGTGCGGGCTGGCCGGCGCCTACCTGTCGGTCGTCTACGCGCCGCTGTGGGTCGAGGGGCTGGTGGCCGGCCGCGGCTGGATCGCGCTGGCGCTGACGACCTTCGCCACCTGGCGCCCGGCCCGCATCCTGCTCGGTGCCTACCTGTTCGGCGGCGTCACGATGCTGCAGTTCGCACTGCAGACGACCGAGATCGAGATCGCGAGCCAGCTGCTCGCGATGCTGCCGTACGTCGCCACCATCGTCGTGCTCGCGCTGATCAGCCGCAACCCGGCCTGGATCCGGCTCAACATGCCGGCCTCGCTCGGCAAGCCCTTCCACCCCGGCTCATAATTTCCGTTGATCCCCAGGAGTTCCCTGCCATGACCGCGACGTTCAGCAAACGCGCCCTGCTTCAGGGCGCCATCGCCTTCACCGTTTTCGCCGTCGCCGCGTTGACCGGCTGCGGCAAGAAGGAGGAACCCGCCCCCACGCCGCCGCCAGCCGCCGCGCCGGCGCCCGCACCGACGCCCGAAGCCCTGAAGGCCGCGTGGGTCTACGTCGGCCCGGTCGGCGATGCCGGCTGGAGCTACGCGCACGATCAGGGCCGCAAGGCGGTCGAGGCCGAGTTCGGCGACAAGGTCAAGACCAGCATCGTCGAGAAGGTGCCCGAGGGTGCGGACGCCGAACGCGTGATCCGCGACCTTGCGGCGCAGGGCAACAAGATCATCTTCGCGACCTCGTTCGGTTTCATGGAGCCGATGCTCAAGGTCGCCCCGGAGTTCCCGGAGGTCAAGTTCGAGCATGCGACCGGCTACAAGACGCTTGAGAACATGCGCATCTACGACGCCAAGTTCTTCGAGGACGCGTACCTCGCCGGCGTCATCGCGGGCAAGATGACCAAGAGCAACACGCTCGGATTCGTCGGTAGCTTTCCGATCCCCGAGGTGCTGCGCAACATCAACGCGTACACGCTGGGCGCGCGCAGCGTGAACCCCAAGGTCAAGACCAAGGTCGTCTGGGTCAATACCTGGTACGACCCGGCCAAGGAGAGCGATGCCGCGCAGAGCCTGATCAACGGCGGCGCCGACGTGCTGCTGCAGAACACCGACTCGACCGCCGTGCTGCAGACGGCCGAGAAGAACGGCAAGTACGGGTTCGGCTGGGATTCCGACATGAGTGCGGTGGCGCCGAAGGCGCACCTGGCGTCGTGCATCGCGAACTGGGGCCCCTACTACGTGAAGGCGGTCAAGGAAGTGATGGACGGCAGCTGGAAGACCGGCCGCACCGTCTGGGGCGTCAAGGAAGGCCAGAACGCGTTGATCAAGATCTCCGACACGGTGCCGGCAGAGACGCGCGAGCAGGTCGAGAAACTCGCTGCCGGCATGAAGGACGGCAGCTTTGCCGCCTACACCGGCCCGGTGGTCGACAACACCGGCAAGGAGCGACTGGCCAAGGGCACCACCGCCGACCAGGACTGGCTCGACAAGGTCGACTTCTACGTCAAGGGCGTCGAGGGCAAGGTGCCGACGGGGAAATGACCGGGTGAGCGTGAGTGAGGGCGAGGGCGTGGGCGAGGGCGCTGCCGGCGCAGTGACGGCGCTGCCACCCGGCTTGCCGCCGGAGGTGCGCTGGTGGCACCCGGTCGCCGACGCGGCGGCCGTCGCGGGCGACGCCCCACTGGCGGTGCGTGTGCTCGGCGAGGATCTGGTGTTGTGGCGCTGCGGCGCTACCGCCGCCGAGGTCGCCGCGTTCACCGACCGCTGCCCGCACCGCGGCGCGCGGCTGTCGCTCGGCCGCGTGGTCGACGGTGGCCAGTTGCAGTGCGCCTACCACGGCTGGTGTTTCGACCCCGCCGGCGCCTGCCGCCGCGTGCCGGCGCTGCCTGGCTTCGTGCCGCCGACGGGCCACGCGGCGACGGCCTGGCAGGTCGCCGTCGCGCATGGCCTGCTGTGGGTCGCGCGCGACCCGATCGCCGCCGCGCCGCCGATGCCGGTCGGCCTGCCGCCGCGGCGCGTCGTCTGCGGCCCGTACGACGTCGCGACGAGTGCGCCGCGGGTGGTCGAGAACTTCCTCGACACCTCGCATTTCGCCTTCGTGCACGCGGGCTGGCTGGGTGACGCTGGTCACCCCGAGGTGCCGGCGGTCGAGGTCTCGGCCACCGCCGACGGCTGCCCGCTGGTCGAACACTACCGCGCGTGGCAACCCCGCGCCGCGGCGGCATCGACCGAAGGTGCCTGGGTCGACTACCGGTACGAACTGCTGACGCCCTACAGCGCGCTGCTGGTCAAGCAGCCCGACGGCGGCGCGCCGCGCGACGCCTACACGGCCTTCGCGTGCCCGATCGACGAGTGGCACACGCGCGTGTGGTGCCTGCAGTACACCGACGACGAGAACACGCCGGACGCCGACCTGCAGCACTTCCAGGACACGATCTTCGGCCAGGACCGGCCGGTGCTCGAGTCGCAACGCCCGCAGCGGCTGCCGCTGAGTGGCGGCGAACAGCACAGTGCCGCCGACCGCCTCAGCGCGGCGTACCGGCGCTGGCTGCGGACGCAGCACGTGGGTTTCGGCACGTGCTGATGCAAAGCCGGCCCTGCGCGCGGCCCGGTCCGAGGATCGCGGTTCCCCGCGCTGATGCTGCCGCCCGCTGATGCCGCGGTTCCCCACGCTGATGCCGCCGCCTCGATTGCGCGCACACTCGGCGTTGGTCCAAACCCCCTCGGCCATGAGACCCCTCTCGACTGCCCACGCGCCGCGTCTGCGGCGCATCCCTGAGTGATGCTGACCTCAACACTGCTGTGGCTGCACCTGACCGGTGTGATCGTCTGGGTCGGCGGCATGTTCTTCGCGCACCAATGCCTGCGCCCGGCGGCGCTGCAGGTGCTGGAGCCACCTCAGCGGCTGGCGCTGTGGGCGGCGACCTTGCAACGCTTCCTGCGCTGGGCCGCCGCGGCGGTGCTCGTGGTGCTCGGCAGCGGCGTCGCGCTGCTGGCCCGCGCCGGGTTCGCGGCGGCGCCGCCCGGCTGGCACGTGATGGCGGCCGGCGGCCTGGTGATGGCAGTGCTGTTCGTTCTGGTGTACGGCGTCCGGTTTCCGCGGCTGCGCGACGACGTGGCGGCGGCGCGCTGGCCGGCGGCGGCAGCGCAGCTGAACACCATCCGCCGCCTGGTCGGCGCCAACCTGTTGCTGGCGGTGCTGGTGATCGCCGCCGCGGTGTCGGCGCGGTGATGACGGCGCTGCGCCGCTGCCGTCGATGAAGCTCGACGCTGTGCGCCGCCACGCGCTGGCGCTGCCCGAGGCGGTCGAGCAGCCGCACTTCGAGCGCACCTCATTCCGCGTGCGGGGCAAGATCTTCGCCACCGCCGCCCAGGACGGCCAGCACCTGCACCTGTTCGTCGACGAGCAGCAGCGCGAGCAGGCGCTGGCGATGTACCCGGCCTTCACCGAGCCGCTGCGCTGGGGCGACAAGGTCGTCGGGCTGCGGCTGACGCTGCGCGCGGCGCCGCCGGCGACGGTGCAGCGGCTGCTGCAGCAGGCCTGGGCACACCGCGGGCCGAAATCCACCCCCCGCAACGGCGCGGGCTGACCGCCGCCCCGCGCGATGACCGCCCCGATTCATTTCGACGCCATCCCGCGCGCCGCGCTGCCGGCGCTGCTGCGCACGATGCCGAAGGCCGAGCTGCACCTGCACATCGAGGGCACGCTCGAGCCTGAGCTGATCTTCCGCCTCGCGCAGCGCAATCGCGTCGCGCTTGCTTACCCGAACGTCGATGCGCTGCGCGCGGCCTACGCCTTCAGCGACCTGCAGAGCTTTCTCGACCTCTACTACGCCGGCGCCAGCGTGCTGCGGTCGGAGGCTGACTTTTTCGAGCTGGCGTGGGCCTACTTCCAGCGCGCCGCGGCCGACGGCGTCGTGCACGCCGAGGTGTTCTTCGATCCGCAGACGCACACCGCGCGCGGCGTGCCGATGCGCGAGCTGATGCTCGGCCTGCACCACGCAGCGCGGCGTGCGCAGGCCGAACTGGGCCTGAGCGCGCAGCTGATCCTGTGTTTCCTGCGCCACCTCAGCGAGCAGGAGGCCTTCGAGACGCTGGACGCCGCGCTGCCGTGGCGCAAGCTGTTCACCGGCGTCGGGCTCGACAGCAGCGAACGCGGTCACCCGCCGGAGAAGTTCGTGCGCGTGTTCGCGCGCTGCCGCGAACTCGGCCTCATACCGGTCGCGCACGCCGGCGAGGAGGGGCCGCCGGAGTACATCCGGCAGGCGCTCGACGGGCTGCAGGTGCGCCGCATCGACCATGGCGTGCGTTGCCTCGAGGATCCGGCGCTCGTGCGGCGGCTCGTGCGCGAGCGCATGCCGCTCACCGTGTGCCCGCTGTCGAACGTCAAGCTGTGCGTGTTCCCGACGCTGGCCGCGCACAACCTGAAGGCGTTGCTCGACGCCGGCCTGTGCGTGACGGTCAACTCCGACGATCCGGCCTATTTCGGTGGCTACGTCGGCGACAACTTCGTGCAGACCTTCGACGCGCTGCCGGCACTGACGGCGCGTGACGCCTACACCCTGGCGGCGAACAGCTTCGAGGCGAGCTGGGTCGACGAGGCGACGCGCGCCGGCTGGCAGCGCGCACTCGATGACGCCTTCCGCGCCGCGGTCGTCGCCTGAAAGTTCCCGGGCCCCGTTCGCGGGCGTTGCCTGCGTTACCGGGGTGGCCCGTCGGGCCGGCGCGGCGTTGCGCGACCTTGCACCAGCGCCACGATCATCGAGGCCAGCGCCCCGAGCCCGACCAGCACCAGCGTGCCCACACCCCACACGGCCCAGGCCACCACCGGTGCCGCGGCGCCCAGCACACCGAGCGCCATCTGCACCGCCTCCACCGCCAGCGCCACCAGCGCCTGCCAGCCCGGCAGCCAATGGTCGAGCCAGGCGCCGAACGGCACCTCGTCGAGCAGCGGTTGCAGGTCGCCGAGCCACTGGTGCGGCTGGGTCAGCAGCTGGAACAGGCCCCAGCCGAGCAGCGACCACAGCAGCAGCGCGAGGCCGACGCCGATCCAGATCGCCGCAATCATCGGCGTGCGCGCGCTGGCGGGGGCGTCGTGATGGTCAGCATCATGATCGCGCCGGCCGCACGAGCGCCCAGCGCTCGTGGTCGCGCCAGCGGCCTCCGACCTTGAGGTAGGCCGGCGAAAAACCTTCGCGCTGCAGGCCGCAGGCACGCGCGAGCGCGATCGACGCCGTGTTTCCGGGCTGGATGTTGGCCTCGACGCGGTGCAGGCGCAGCGGCCCGAAAGCGTGCCGGATCACCGCCAGCAGCGCGCTTCGCATCATCCCGCGCCGCTCGTGCCCGGCGAACGCGAAGTAGCCGAGGTAGCCGCTGCGGAAGTTGCCGTGCACGACGTTGGTCAGGTTGACGGCGCCGGCGAGTTCGCCGCCCGGCGCCAGCACGACGAAGCCGACACTCGCCGGCAACTCGAAGCGCGCCAGGTAGCGCACGAACGCGGGGCCGTCGGTCGGCGCCGTGACCCAGCGACCGTGCAGGCGCCGGCTGCGCCGCGCCGCCTGCACGAATGCGGGCTCGTCGCCGCGCTCGATCTGGCGGATCGTGACCTCGGGCTGGCGTGGCATCGGCCCGAATATGCCATGCACGCGACGCCGCGCCGGCGGCCATCGGGACGCCTGCGGCTCAGCGCGCCGGCGCGGGCACCGCGAGCAGCTGCAGGCAGGCATCGGCGACCTCGGTTCCCTTGAGCGCCAGGTGTTCGGCGAACCAGCCGCGGTGCGTCGAATGATCGTGGAAGGCGTGCGGGGTCAGCACCGCGGACAGTACCGGCACGTCGGTGTCGAGCTGCACCCGCATCAGGCCGTCGATGACGGCGGCGGCGACGAAATCGTGCCGGTAGATGCCGCCATCGACGACGAGCCCGGCGGCGATCACCGCGTCGTAGCGGCCGCTGCGCGCCAGGCGCTGCACACAAAGCGGGATCTCGAAGGCGCCGGGCACGTCGACGCCGTCGACATCGACGCCGGGCTCTTGCGCCATCGCCAGGCGGCGCCGGGCGCTGTCGAGCGCGCGATCGACGAGATCACGGTGCCACGACGATGCGACGAGCGCGACACGCCAGCGGCGGCGATCGGCGCGCGGTGCATCGGCAGCGGGGGTGGGCTGATTCATGGCGGATCCTTTCGCAGCGGGATGACCAGAACCAGGGCGAGCGCCGATGCAGCGGCCGGGGTGACCCCCGGGCCACCGGCGACACGCCGCAGCGACACGCTCTCTTGCATCCGGACTGTGACCGTCGGCCCCGGCATCGCACCGGATCTGCCGGCGGGCGCCGCCATTCTGCGGCCGGCGCAGCCGGCGTCGCCGTCGCGCACGAGACAGCGGCGGTGCCGAAAAGGAGGCCG
>JBDTUO010000081.1:0-9138 GCA_040007675.1 Rubrivivax sp. | reverse complement strand
CCGAGTGGTGCATGTCGCTCGATCCGCTGTCGCGGCCGCAGAGCGTGTTCGCGCTGCAGAAGGAACTGTCGCGCGAGACCGAGCGCCGCTACACCAAGCTCAGCTTCGGTGAGCGGCTGAAGCTGCAGATCGAAACACTCAAGAATGGTCAGAAGGCATGAGCGTTCCCGCCGCCGCGTTGCGCTGATCCGATGAGGTTCGCCGTCTACCAGGTCTCTCGCAAGGGCGGCCGCGAAAAGAACGAAGACCGCATGGGGTACTGCTACACGCGGGACTCCGGGCTGTTCGCGCTCGCCGACGGCATGGGCGGCCACCCCGAAGGCGAGGTCGCCTCGCAGCTGGCGCTACAGACGCTGGCGGCGCTGTTCCAGCGCGAGGCGCGGCCCCAGCTCGCAGACCCGCTGCGCTTCCTGCACGACGCGATCATCGCCGGGCACCACCAGCTGCTGCGCTACGCGACCGAACGTGCACTCGTCGACACGCCGCGCACCACCGTCGTCGCCTGCCTGCTGCAGGGCAATGCCGCGTACTGGGCACACTGCGGCGATTCGCGCATGTACCTGGTGCGCGGCGACAAGCTGATCGCCCGCACGCGCGACCATTCCTATGCCGAGTTGCAGGAGACGCTGGCGCAGGTGGTGCCGATCGGCGAGCGCTTCAACCGCAACGTGCTGTTCACCTGCCTGGGCAGCCCCGGCAAGCCCGTGATCGACACCGCCGGGCCGATGCTGCTGCAGCCGGGTGACCGCGTCCTGCTGTGCTCGGACGGCCTGTGGGGCGCGGTGTCGGACGCCGAGATCACCGACCAGGTCGCGGCGCGCCCGATCTCCGACTCGGTGCCCGAGCTGGTCGAGCGCGCGCTGCGCTCGGCCGGCGCCAAGAGCGACAACGTCACCGTGCTGGCCGTCGAATGGGAGTCGGCCGAGAACGACGACCGGGTGGGCGGCGTGTCCACGCGCACGCTCGGCGACGAGGTCTTTGCGTCCACGATCCAGGCCAGCCTGCTCGGCGACGGCCCGCCCGACGAGCTCGACGAGGCCGAGATCGAGCGCTCGATCCGCGAGATCAACGAGGCGATCCAGCGCTCGTCGAACAACAACAACAAGCCGCGCCCGTGACACCGCGCGCCGGGTCACCTCGGCGCACTCCACCCGTGAGACGAGAGAGAACCGATGAGCCTGCAACGATCGGGCGGCCGCGCCGCCGACGCCCTGCGCCCGGTGCGCCTGCAGCGCGGCTGGACCGTGCACGCCGAAGGTTCGGTGCTGGTGTGCTTCGGCCGCACGCAGGTGCTGTGCACGGCGTCGGTCGAGGAAAAGGTGCCGCCGCACCGGCGCGGCAGCGGCGCGGGCTGGGTCACCGCCGAGTACGGCATGCTGCCGCGCAGCACGCATACGCGCAGCGACCGCGAGGCCGCGCGCGGCAAGCAGAGCGGCCGCACGCAGGAGATCCAGCGCCTGATCGGCCGCTCGTTGCGCAGCGTGTTCGACCTCGGCGCGCTCGGCGAGCGCACGATCGCGCTCGACTGCGACGTGCTGCAGGCCGACGGCGGCACGCGCACCGCGGCGATCACCGGCGCCTGGGTCGCGGCGCACGACGCCGTCAGCTGGCTGCTGGCGCAGGGCCGCATCACGCGCTCGCCGATCCGCGCGCCGGTTGCCGCGGTATCGGTCGGCATCGTGCAGGGCGTGCCGCTGCTCGACCTGGAATACGTGGAGGACGCCGGCTGTGACACCGACATGAACGTGGTCATGACCGGCGCCGGCGGCTTCGTCGAGGTGCAGGGCACGGCCGAGGGGGCGCCGTTCAGCCGCGCCGAGATGGACGCGCTGCTGGCGCTGGCGGGCAAGGGCATCGGCGAGCTGGTCGAGCGGCAGCGGGCGGCGCTGGCGGCGCCGCTGCCGTCGCCCGACCACTGACGCGCGGGCCCGGCGCGAAACAGGCGCGAGAGGCGCATCGGATGCGGCTGGTCCTGGCGTCGAACAATGCGAAGAAGCTCTCCGAGCTGCGCGCGCTGCTGGCACTGGCGCACGACGAGGGGAGCGCAGCGCCGCTGACGCTGCACGCGCAGGGCGAGTTCGGCGTGCCAGAGGCCGAGGAGCCCCACGGCACGTTCGTCGAGAACGCGCTCGCGAAGGCGCGTCACGCGGCGCGCGCGACGGGCGGGCCGGCGATCGCCGACGATTCCGGGCTGTGCGTCGCGGCTCTAGACGGGGCGCCCGGGGTGGCGTCGGCAGAGGCTGCGGGCCGGTTGCCGTCGGGACCCGACCGCGAGGCCACGCGCCGGGCGCAGGACGCGGCGAACAATGCCTGGCTGCTGTGCCGGCTGCAGGGCGTGGCCGATCGCCGGGCACGCTTCGTCAGCACGCTGGTCGCGCTGCGCGCCGCCGACGACCCCGAGCCGCTGATCGCGTTCGGCCGCTGGGAAGGCACGATCCTAGCGGCAGCGCGGGGCGAGGGCGGCTTCGGCTACGACCCGTTGATGTTCATCCCGGCGCTGGGCGCGACGGTCGCGTCGCTGAACCCCGAGCTCAAGAACGCGCACAGCCACCGCGCGCTCGCGGCGGCGCAGATGCGCGCGCTGATGCGGCAACACTGGTTCGCGCCGTGATCGAGCACTACCTGCGACCGGGCACGCTGCAGCTCGGTGCGCTGCCGCCGCTGGCGGTCTACGTGCACTTGCCGTGGTGCCTGAAGAAGTGCCCGTACTGCGACTTCAATTCGCATGAGCTTTTGACCCCCAGGCTCGCTGCGGTCGCCACCCCCCGCGGGGGCTCGACCCGGACCAGCGAAGCCGGATCCGGGTCGGTGACCCCCAGGCTCCCTGCGGTCGCCGCCCACCGCGGGGGCTCGACCCGGACCAGCGAAGCCGGGTCCGGGTCGGTCGCCAACCCCGGGCTCTCCCCCATCACCGCCCCCGCCGGCGGATCGGCGAGGCTCGACCCGGCACTCGAGCGCCGCTACCTGGACGCCGTGCGGGCCGACCTCGACGCCGCGTTGCCATTGGTGTGGGGGCGGCGCGTGCACAGCGTGTTCATCGGCGGCGGCACGCCCAGCCTGTTCAGCCCCGACGGCATCGACCGGCTGCTGGGGGACCTGCGCGCGCGGCTGCCGCTGGAGCCGGGCGGGGAAGTCACGCTCGAGGCCAACCCGGGTACCTTCGAGCGCGCGCGATTTCGCGCCTTCCGTGCCGCCGGTGTCACCCGGCTGTCGATCGGCGTGCAGAGCTTCGACGACACGCTGCTGGCGCGCATCGGGCGCGTGCACGATGGTGCGCAGGCCCGCGCGGCGGTCGAGGAGGCCGCGGCCGCCTTCGATACCTTCAACCTCGACCTGATGTACGCGCTGCCGGGCCAGGACCGCGCCGCACTCGAGCGCGATCTCGGCCTCGCGCTGTCGTTCGCGCCGCCCCACCTGTCGGTCTACCACCTGACGCTCGAGCCGAACACGCGTTTCGCGACGCATCCACCGGCCGGCCTGCCGGACGACGACATGGCCGCCGACATGCTCGATGCGATCGTCGACCGCACCGCTGGCGCGGGGCTCGCTCGCTACGAGGTGTCGGCCTTCGCGCGCCCGGGCCACCCGTGTGTGCACAACCTCAACTACTGGCGCTTCGGTGACTACCTGGGCCTGGGCGCCGGTGCCCACGGCAAGCTGAGTTTTCCGCACCGCGTGCTGCGCCAGGTGCGCTGGCGCGAGCCGGCGATGTACATCGAGCGTGCGCTGGCCGGCGAGGCGGTTTCGAACGAGCACGAGGTGCCGCGCGCCGAGCTGCCGTTCGAGTTCATGCTCAACGCGCTGCGCCTGCGCGATGGTTTCCGTTTCGACGACTATCGCGCGCGCACGGGGCTGCCGCTGTCGACGATCGAGCCGGCGCTGGCCGAGGCTGAGCGCCGCGGCCTCATCGATCTTGATCCGGCCGGCGCGCGGCCGACCGCGCGCGGCTTCGACTTCCTGTCCGACCTGCAGGCCCTGTTCCTGGCGCCGGTTCGCTGAGCCGCGCGTGCGGCCGGCAGGTCGCGCTGGTGGGGCGACAGCGCCCGTTCGTCAGGCAGCCGGGCGTGCTGCGCCTGGGTCCTCAGACGCGCGAGGTCGCGAGCCCCGTCGTGCTGCGCAGGCGTTCGACGAGCGCCGGCGCGATCTGCGCCAACGGCAGCACCGCGTGCGGGGCGCCGGCCGCGATCGCTTCACGGGGCATGCCGAAGACGACGCAGCTCGCCTCGTCCTGGCAGACGTTCCAGCTCCCGGCGTCGCGCATCTCGCGCATCGCGGCCGCGCCGTCGGCGCCCATGCCGGTCAGCATCACGCCGACGGCGTTGCGGCCGACGAGGCGTGCAGCGGATCGGAACAGCACCTCGACCGACGGTTTGTGGCGGTTGACCGGGTCACCGTCCTGCACGCACGCGAGGTAGTGCGACCCGGACCGCTCGACCGACAGGTGCAGGCCACCCGGCGCGATGTAGGCGTGGCCGGGCAGCAGCCGCGCGCCATGCTCGGCCTCCTGCACCCGCAGCCGGCACATGTCGTCGAGCCGTGCGGCGTAGCGCTTCGTGAAGCCCGGCGGCATGTGCTGCGTGATCAGCACCGCGGGTGCATCGGCTGGCAGCGCAAGCAGCAGCTCACGCGTCGCCTCGGTGCCGCCGGTCGAGGCGCCGACGAAGATCAGGTTTTCGGTCGAGGTCCGACCGAGCAGCGGCGGGGCGTGCAAGCGGGTCGCCGACCCGCCGTCGGGCGGCGGCAGCGGGCGGCGACGCACGGTCGCCGCCGCGGCCGCGCGCACCTTGTCGGCGATGTCGTCGCCGAGCCGGCGCAGGCCGTCGGCGACGCCGAGTTTCGGCTTGGCGACGAAGTCGACCGCGCCCAGCTCGAGCGCGCGCAGCGTGACGTCCGCACCGCGTTCGGTCAGCGTCGAGACCATCACCACCGGCATCGGCCGCAAGCGCATCAGGCGGCCGAGAAAATCCAGGCCGTCCATGCGCGGCATCTCGATGTCGAGCGTGACGACGTCGGGGTCCAGCGTACGGATCATCTCGCGCGCGACCAGCGGGTCGCTCGCGGCGCCGACACACTGCATGTCGTCGTGTTGGTTGATCAACTCGCCCAGGAGCTGGCGCACGAGCGCCGAATCGTCGACCACCAGCACGCGGATCGGGCGGGCCATTCGATGCGTCGCCGGTTCAGAACAACTCGACCGTGCCGCCGGCGACATGCGGCGACGCGCGCAGCGACGCGGCGTGCTCGAGCGCCGCCACCGCGTCGGCCCGCGCGAGTGCGAGCCGCTTGACCATCGCCGTGCCGCTGGCCGGCAGCCAGACGAGCCGGCGCGGGTGCACGCCCAGCACGTCGTGCGAGACGACCGGGATGCGCTCGGTACGCAGGTAATCGAGCACGAACTCGGTGTTCTGCTCGCCGACGTTCAGGCTCTGCATGCCCGAGACCACCGCGGCGCCGCCGAAGACCTTGGCCTCCAGCATCGCGCGCGACGCCCCGGCGCGCAGCAGCGCGTTGACGAGCAGTTCCATCGCGTGGGTGCCGTAGCGGCCGGGGTCGGCGCCGTCGCCCACGCCGTCGGGCAGCATGAAATGGTTCATGCCACCGACATGGCGCTGGCGGTCCCACAGACACGCGGCGATGCACGAACCGAGCGTGGTGCACACGGCCACGTCCTCGTCGTGCACGAAGTGTTCGCCGGGCAGCACCTTCACCGCGTTGCGGTGCAGCCGGGCGTCGTAGAAGAAGAACGACGCTTCGCCGGGCCGCCGCGGCCGATCGCGCAGGCGTCGAAGCCCTGCCGGATCGGCGACGTTCGGGGCGGCGTCGCGCGGCAGCGCGCAGGTGCGGGCGCCGGCGGCGTCGCGGTGCGGGGCGCTCAGGGTCATGTGCGCTCGTAGACGGTCTTGCCGCGCAGCCGGAAGCCCGATCGCGCGTCGGTGAAGTTCTCGGAGTGGCCGGCGTAGAGCAGGCCGCCCGGGCGCAGCACCGCGTGCAGCCGCTCGAGCACGCGGCGCTGCGTCTCGTGGTCGAAGTAGATCATCACGTTGCGACAGAACACGATGTCGAACGGTCCACCCAGCTCGTTCCATGCCGCGCCGACCAGGTTGAACGGGCGGAACGTCACCCGGCGGGCGAGCGCAGGCAACACCCGGATCGCGTCGGCGTTCGGTCCGGTGCCGCGCAGGAAGTGCCGCCGCAGCCGTTCGGGATCCAGCCCGCGCGCGTCGGCCGCGTAGACGGCGGCCTGCGCGGTGTGCAGCACCCGGGTGTCGATGTCGGTCGCGAGCAGCGAGACGTCGGCCGTGGTGCCGAGGGTGTCGGCGACGGTCATCGCAATCGAATACGCCTCCTCGCCGGTCGACGCCGCGTTGCACCAGATGCGCAGCGGCCGCCCCGCGCGTGCGCGCAGGTCCTGCGCGAGCAACTCGAAGTGATGGGGTTCGCGGAAGAAGGCCGTCAGGTTGGTCGTCAGCGCGTTGACGAAGGCCTGCCACTCGGCGGCGGCCGACGCGCCGGTGCCGCCTTCGAGCCCCTGCAGGTAGGCGCCGAAGCCAGCCTGCCCGGTCTCGCGCAGGCGCCGGCCGAGCCGGCTCACCACCATCGCGTGCTTGCCGGTGCCGAGGTGGATGCCGGCCCGCGCGTGGATCAGGCGCCGTATCCGTTCGAAGTCGGCGTCGGACAGCAGCGGTGCCGCGGCCGGTGTCGCCCGCGGTGAGGGCGGCATGGCGGACCGCGCACTTGCCGGCCGCGCACCCGCCACGACGGACAGGCGCTCGGGCGGCAGATGCTGGGGCAGCGGAGCGAGGGCGGAACGGGACATCGAACGGGGGGGCGGACACCGGTGGGGCCTGCGGTGGGGACCAGTGTTACCCGCCGTGCGCGCGGTCGAGCGCCTGAGATGCGACCGTCAGCGCGGGCATTTCCGCGCCCGGGCGCGTGATCGGCGCTGCTAGACTGCGCCGTCCGCATCTGGACCGCCCGCCCGTCTCCGCGGTGGACCCTTCGCTGCACCCACCGTCCCTGCCCTTGAACCTCGACCGTGCGCTGCAGTTGCTGCAGCACGCCGGCGTGGCCGAACCGGCCGGCGAGCGCAGCAGCAGCGGCTGGATCCAGGGCTTGCTCGATGCGCTGGTGGAGCTTTCCAGTCGCGATCCGCTGACCGGCAGCGCCAACCGACGCAGCTTCGAGGTGGCACTGACCCGCGAGATCGACCGCGTTGCGCGCAGCGGCGAGCCGGCGTTGCTGCTGCTGCTCGACATCGACCTTTTCAAGCGCGTCAACGACGCCCACGGCCACGCCGCCGGCGACCGCGCCATCAAGGCGGTCGCTGACGCGCTTTCCGACTGTGTGCGTCCGATGGACCTCGTGGCCCGCATCGGCGGCGAGGAGTTCGCCGTCGTGCTGCCGAACTGCGCGCCGGCCTTCGGCGAAGCGGTGGCCGAGCGGGTACGGCGGCAGGTCGAGCAGACCGAGATCGAGTTCGCGCCCGGGCGCACGCTGTCGGTGACCGTCAGCGTGGGCGGCGCGTTCGCGCCGCAGTGGGTACGCTCGCGCGCGCACCTCTGGATCGAGCGTGCCGACCAGCAGCTCTACCGCGCGAAGTCCGCCGGCCGCAACTGCGTCTGCCTCGAGCCGACGGTCAGCTCACTCGTGAGCCACGAGGAGAAGCACCTGTTGTTCGACAGCTCGATGTTCGGGGCGCTGGCCGACAACAGCGCGTCGGGGCAGCCGACATGAGCGGCAGGGCGGCGCGCGTCACCGCCGTCACCAGCGGCAAGGGCGGTGTCGGCAAGAGCGTGCTGACGGCCAACCTGGCCGCGGCGCTGGCGCGCCAGGGCCGGCGCGTGCTCGTCGTCGACGCCGATCTCGGGCTGGCGAACCTGGACGTGCTGCTCGACCTGCCGCCGAGCGTGACCTTGCATGACGTGTTCGGCGGCCGCGCGGCGCTGGCCGATGCGCTGCTGCCGGGGCCCGCTGGCTTCGACGTCCTGCTCGCCGGCTCCGGCCTGATCGAGTACTCGCGCATGACGCCCGACCTGCACAGGCAGCTGCAGGCGCTGATCGAGCAGGTCGCGCCGCGCTACGACCACGTGCTGCTCGACACCGGGGCCGGCATCTCGGAGGTGGTGCTGTACACGGTGTCGCTCGCCACCGACGTGCTGCTGGTCGCGACGAGCGAGCCGACCTCGCTCACCGACGGCTATGCGACGATCAAGGTCCTCGCCGGCACGCAGGGTCGGCGATCGATGCAACTGGTGGTCAACGAAGTGCGGCGCGCCGGCGAAGGGCGGGCGGTGCACCAGCAGTTGCAGCGCGTGATCGACCGCTTCGTCGCGCCGGCGGTCGGTGCGCCGGTGACGTTGCGCTGGCTGGGCGAGGTACCGGCCGATCCGGGGGTGCGTGAATCGGTGCGGGCGCGGCGGCTGCTGGTCGAGCACTGGCCGGGCAGCCCGGCCGCGGTGGCGCTGGCGTCGCTGGCGACGCGGCTCGACAGCGCCGGCACATGACGTCGACGGCTTACGACGCGCTCGGTTTCTGAGCGGCTGGCTCGGAGGCCCGGACCTGTACCCGTCGCGCTTCGGTCACCCGATGCGGCGCGCGCGCCGGCCCTCAGCGCGGCGCCCTCGGCGGGAGCTGCGGCCCGGCGCAGACGACCTCACCTTCGCGGCAATCGACCAACGCAGCGAGCGATAGCGTGCGTTCGCGCGTCATGCGGGCAGCACACTGCTGGCGCAGCACGCCGCGCAGGCTGCCGTCAGCGGCGCCCGAGGACTCGAACTCGCAGTGCGCCGTGCGCCACGCGAGCCAGGCCTTCTGCGCCCGGGTCAGTGCCGGCCGCCGGGCCACCGGCAGTCGCCCTTCCAGGCGGTCGAGCTGGGCCGTCTGCGCTGCCGTCGCGGCCTGCAAGGCCTGGTCGGCGCACTCGGTCATGGCCACCGTCGTCACCGCCGCGCTGCAATCGATCGGCGGCGGCTCGGCGGCGGCGACGGTGACCGACGCGGCGCAGGCGATCAGGAAGCCGAGCAGCGCGCGCGGGAGGGTGGGGGTCGTCGGGCGGTGCGGCATCTGGGGCTTCCTGGCTGACCGGGACGTGGGGCAGGGCGGTCGGCCTCAGGGGCGCGACTCGAGCAGCACGATCAG
>JBDTUO010000080.1:0-9142 GCA_040007675.1 Rubrivivax sp. | reverse complement strand
AGAGCAGCAGGGTGGTGATGAGCACGAACCAGCGCAGCGCCGCCGCCGACGGTGGCATGAAACGCGACAGCTCGAGCCGTTCGCCGGCGATGGTCAGCACCAGGAAGCCGAGCCACCAGATCACCACCTGGGGCAGCGCCGCGCCACCGGCCCACAGCGCAGTTCCCACCGGCCAGCAGGCGGCTGCCAGCGCGAGCATGAGCACGAACCCCTCACGCTGACGTTGCAGCACCGACAACGTGGCGATCAGCAGCACCACACCGGCGGCCAGGTACAGCCAGGTGGCCAAGGCGCTTGCACCGTGCAGGGCCAGCGCCGTGCCCAGGCCGCTGAGCAGCGGTGCCGCATAGGCCCACCCGCGGCCGACCGCCACCGCTCTCTCGAGCGAGATGACCACGCCGAAGAAGCCGCACACCATCAAGGGCCCATGCCAGGCAGCCGCCTGCGCGATGTCCGCCGGCATCGGCCAGGCCAGGCGCGCGAGTCCCGAGCCGGTGCCGACGATCAGGGCGACGAAACCGAGCAGGAGCAGCGGCAGCCGCTCCAGCGCCGGCCGCCGCGGCGCCGGACGGCCCGCCACGCTCCTCACACGCCCTGCCAACCGAACACCGAGCGCGCCACCTCGCTCATGCGTTCGGGCGTCCACGGCGGGTCCCACACCAGCTCGACCTCGACCGGCGTATCCGGCGGCAACGCCGTGGCCAGCTGCGCATGCACGTCGTCGACGATCATCTCGGCCATCGGGCAGGCGGCGCTGGTCATCGTCATCAGCACGTGCACGCCCTCGGGTGTCACCTCGATGCCGTACACCAACCCGAGATCGACGATGTTCATGCCGGCCTCCGGGTCCATCACCCGGCTCAGCCCGTCGCGCACGTCGTCTTCGTTCACCGCGGTCATCGTCTGCTCTCCTGCCTTCGATTCCATCGCGCTGTGCGCGCGCCAGCGCGCAACGCGCCGACGCTCGGCGCGGCCTGTACGATTCAGCCTAGCCTTTCGCCGGGCGCCTGGCCTTGATCCAGGTGAAGAACCGCCGGTGCGAGAATCCGTCCTGGGAAACTTCACTACGGAAATGGACACGCGATCCCCCGCCAGCGGCTTCGACCTGCCGCGCTACCTGTCCTTGCAGCCGCTGTTCCAGGAGATGGACGGCGTAGAGCTTGCCCGCCTGGCCGAAGGCTGCAGCCTGAGCCGGCTCAGCCGTGGCGACGTGCTGTTTCGCGTCGGTGAGCCGTGTGAGGCCTTCCACGTCACCGTCACCGGCCAGGTCAAGTTGTTCGTGCTGTCGCAGGCCGGGCAGGAAAAGGTGATCGAGATCGTCGGCCCGGGCAACACCTTTGCCGAAGCGTTGATGTTCACCGGCCGGCCCTACATCGTCAACGCGCAGGCGCTGGCGGATTCGCTGGTGCTGTCGATCGGTAAACCGGCGGTGCTGGCCGAGATCGGGCGCGATCCGCGCTTCGCGCTGCGCATGCTGGCAGGCATCTCGCGCCGGCTGCACGGCCTGGTGAACGACGTTCAGGCCTACGCGCTGCACAGCGGTGCGCAACGTGTCATCGGCTACCTGCTGCGCGACCTGACCAACGAGGAAGAGTACTCCGACAAGCCCTTCACCGTGTCCTTGCCCGTGAGCAAGGCGATGATCGCGTCGCGCCTGTCGTTGACGCCGGAGTACTTTTCGCGCTTGCTGCACGAGCTCGAGGTCGCCGGCCTGCTGCGCATCGACAAGCGCGATGTGCACATCCTCGACCCGAAGCGCCTGGCGACCTATCAGGCGCCCTGAGAAGGTGTGCCAGCCGTCGGCGTGAAGGCATCGGAGAAGCAGAACGATTCGGCCAGACCCTGGGCCAGGAAGGCCGGCACGGCGGTCTCGACCATCTTCACCGAGCCGCAGGCGTAGACCTCATGGCCGCTCAGGTCGGGGAAGTCCTCGATCATGGCCTCGTGCACCAGGCCGCGCCGGCCCGTCCAGCCGTCACCGGCATCACCGTCCGAGATCACCGGTATCACGCTGAAGTGGTCGTGCTCGCGCTGCCAGCGCTGTGCCAGCTCGAGCAGGTACAGGTCCTGGCGGTGGCGCACGCCCCAGTACAGGCGCATCGGCCGTCGGATGCCCCGCTTGAACGCATCTTCGACGATGCTCTTGATCGGCGCAAAACCGGTGGCGCCTGCCACGAACAGGATCGGCCGCTCGCTCTCGTGCAGGGTGAACCGGCCCAGCGGCCCTTCCAGGCGCAGCGTGTCACCGACCTTCATGCGGGTGAAGACCTGCGTCGTGAAGCGCCCGCCCGGAATCAGCCGCACGTGCAGCTCGATGCCGGTGTCGTCGTGCGGCGGGTTGGCGAACGAGAAGGCGCGGCGCTGCCCGTCGTCGAGCACGACGTTCAGGTACTGCCCGGCCTCGAACACCAGCGGTTCGCCCTCGGGGCCCGACAGCATGACGCGCTTCACATCGGCCGCCAGGTCCTCCATGCGGACGACGCGGCCCACCCACTGGCGCACGCCCTGGCCTCCGGCCAGCGCCAGCGACTCGACTTCGATTTCCACGTCTTCCAGGGGCACCGCGCAGCACATCAGCGCCTGGCCGCGGGCGCGCATGGCTTCGGTCAGTACCGCCGGCTGGTAGGCGCCTTGGTCGACGCGACCGTTCAGCACCGTGCACAGGCACAGCCCGCAACCTCCCCCGCGGCAGTCGTAGCGCAGCGCCAGGTCGGCACGGAGCCCGGCCTCGAGCAAGGTCTCGCCGCTGCGCACCGGCACCGGGACCGCACCGGGGTGCACCGTCAGGTGCAGCGGACCGCTGGCCGCGCCACCGCGCCGCCAGCGCAGCCACGGCAGCGCGAGCAGCAGCACGGTCACGCCACCGACCAGCGCCCACACCGCAGCGAGCGGCCAGGCGTCGATCAGCGGCAGCAAGGGCAGCAGGTACCAGTCGAGCCGGAGCGTCGTGGGAGAGACGTCGAGCTGCGCCGGCCCGCCCTGGCTGAGCACCGGCACTGCCAGCGCCAACACGATCAGCGTGACGGCGACGCTGATGGCCACCGGCCGTGGCGGCTGTGTGCTGGCCTTGGGCACGCGCTGCACGTGCACCCACATCAGCAGCAGCGTGAGCAGTGGCACGCCGATGTGCACGAAGACCAGCAGCGAGAAGAATCGGTCGCTGACGCTGGTGGGATAGATGAAGTTGCGCATCAGCGAGCCGCCGAAGCCGGGCAACCGGTCCAGCCACTCGAAACTGTTCGTGATGACGTACTGCGCCAGTTGGTCCCAGGGCAGCATGTAGCCGTTGACGCCGGCCACATACACCAGCCAGATCAGCGCCACGCCGGTGACCCACGAAAACCAGCGGAAACCGCGCAGCCGGTCGAGGGCGAAGTAACGCAGCATGTGCAGCACCATCGTCACCGCCATCGCGTCGGACGCGTAGCGGTGCACGCTGCGCATCACGCCGCCGACGAGCCACGGGGCATGCGTCACCGCCTCCACCGAACGATAGGCGCCGACGACGCTGGTGTCGAAAAAGGCGAACAGCACCAGGCCGGTGCCGCAGACGATCCAGAACAGGAAGAAGCTGATCGCGCCCAGGTGATACAGCGGGTTCAGGCGGTCGCCGAAGGCGCGGTTGAACAGCGCCTCGGCGTGCATGAACAACCAACGCAGCAGCGTCTGCAGGGGCTTGATCATGTCAGCGCCTGCACACCGGGCTGCCGCACCGCGCGCACGACCACCACCACGAACAGCAGGCCGCCGACGACCGCCAGCAGCCCACCCAGCCCCATCAGCCCCATGCCGGCCACCTCGGCACTGCTGCGCAGCACCTGCTCGCTGCCTGCCACCTTGCGCTGCACGCCGTAGCCGCCCGACCAGACCAGGCCGATGATGTGCAACAACTGGCCGCTGCCGTAGAGGACCGGTTGCCACACGGCCAGCCGGCCGCTCGGCGCGCCGTAGCCCAGGCGCGGCAACAGGTGGTAGACCACGCCCATCAGCGCCAGCGTCACGCCGACGATGCAGCCGTGGTAATGCGCCGGGATCTTGACGTTGTTGCCACCGATCAGCAGGCCGATCAGGCCCCCTGCGGCAAACAGCGCCATCGACGAGACCAGCGCGGCACGCAAGGGCCGGCGCGTCGCCTCGAGGCCGCGCAGCGGCAGCAGCGACAGCAGCACCGCCAGCGCCACCGGGAAGATCGCCAGCCCGCCGCCGAAGCGCATGGCCCAGGTGTGCAGGTTCCGGTGTTCGACCGTGGCCACGTCGTGCGCCAGGTAGGCGTAGGGTGTGACGAAGACGCTGGCCAGCGCCAGCGCGAACATGAGCAGCACGACGCGCGGACTCAGCGGCACATGCGCGCCGCAGGCCTGTGCCAGCCAGAGCCAGCCGACCAGCATCAGCAGCGTCCAGACGAATTGCAGCGCGTGCCCGCCGCCCCAGAACAGGATTTCGTAGTACGCCTTGCCGTCCAGGGCCGTGGGCACCACCGCCAGCGACCACACGAAGGCCAGCAGTGCGACCGCGGCCGACACCGCGCTGGCGTTGAGGCCGAAGCGCAGAGCGCCCGCGCCGCCGAAACGCGCGCCCAGCCGCGGGGCGGCCCACAGCGCACGCAGCACCTGGAGCGCGAAGCCGACACCGAAGATCACCAGCCCGCCCAGGAACATCGGCCCTTCGAGCACCGGGATGTAGTTGGCCATGATCGGCGTGCCGGGCGCGATGAAAGCGGCCAGCGACATCAGCAGCGTGCCAGCAGCGCACAGCCAGAGCGCGGCCCAGCTCCAGCGTTCAGCCCGCGGCGTGGCGTTCAGGCTCCACAGCACGCCGGCCATCGCCGCGAACCAGACCAGAACCGACAGGTCCACGTGCACGACCAGGGCAACGCGGAAAAAATCGGCGACCGGCAGCCAACGGTTCACGCCAGGCGTGCGCGCCAGCACCAACAGGATCGAGAACACGCCCGATCCGATCAGCGCCAGCAGCCCCAGCCACAGCCATCCGCGCGCCAACGCGCGCTGCGCCACATCGGGCACCGGCAATGTGTAGTCGTGCGCCGGCGCGGCAGCGGCGCTCGCGCCATAGGGATGCGACCCCAATGCGGATGGCTTGACGTGCGAGTTCATGCCGATGGCTCCGGCGGGTCCGGCGCGCGCCGGCCGGGGGCGATGTGGATGGGGGGGCGTGTCATCGCAGCGTGATGCCGCCTTGTTCGGCGTCGAAATCGATGACCAGGATCTGCGCCGGCGCCAGCGCCACCGTCGCCTCGCGGCGGTACGTGAAGCCGGCTTGGCGCGCGTCGTCGTTCAGGCGCACGGCCACGCGGTGGGCGCCCGCCGGCAGCTGCAGCCGGTGATAGACCGAAGAGGCACCGTCCTTCGACAGGCCCGAAGGCGCGGCCGTGTGCCGGAAGACCGGTTGGCCATCGATGTCGAGTTCGACCCGCACCGGCGAGCGCTCGCGCGGGCAGCGCATGGGCGCGCGCATGTTCGGCGGCAGCTTGGCGAGCTCTGCGGCCGACTGCTGCACGCACTCGCTCACCGGCTTGCCGGTGTGGCTGAAGCTGAGCTTGATCAAGGACTGGTCGGACGCCAGGTGCTGGTAGGCCGGCCAATGGGAGAACAGACCGATGAACAGCGCGAACAACGCATACAGCAAGGCCTGGCCGATCCCTGCGACCACGCCGCCCCTGTGCTTCTGGTCATCCATGGGCATGGGCAACGGCCCCCTCGTCGCTGACTCCGCGCGCGTGCACGTGCCGCCGCAGCCGCGCGAGCGCGCGCTGCAGGTGGTCTTCGTCACCGGCATCACCCCAGACAGTGGCCAGGTTTTGCCGCGGCACGGCCTCGCGCAGGTGCGGCTCGCGCGTGCCGGCCAGGCGTTCGGCGGTCCAGCGCTGGCCGAGGCGGTATTCGCACCCGTTCTCGCGGCAGCCGCTGACCAGCACTGCCGACGCGCCATCGCGCAGCGCATACTCAACGAAGGACGGCGGCAACGCACCGATGCACATCAGGCTCAGCGGCAGCACGTCGGGCGCGGCCAGCGATTCCACCCGGGCGCCCTTGTCGCAGCCGAAGGCGACGATCTTGTGGGGCGCGTTCGACGCGGCCAGGCCGCGGCGCAACTGCTCACGCAGCGCGCTGATGGGCGCCTGCGGCATGTCGATGCCGGTGACGAGCTCGGCCACGCTGCGAAATGGCGTCGATGACGGGCAGGCACCGACACAGATGCCGCAACTGGCGCACAGGTCGGCATCCACGGTCGCCATCTCGCGGCCGATGCGGCCGCTGGGATGCGGCACCATCGTCACCGCGGCATAGGGGCAATCGTCGAAGCAGCGCCGGCAGCCGTTGCAGTTGGCCGGATCGACCACCGCAACGGCTTGCGGCACGCTGCGCCGCGGGAAGAACGGCAGCGCGACCAGCACGATCAGCGCCGCCGCCAGCAAGGCCCAGACCGTGCCCGCCGAGGTGGCATGGGCCAGCGGATGAATGGCCAGCAGCAGCCAGTCGTAGGCCAGCGCCTGTGGCATTTGTGCCGGGTTGGCCGGCGCGCCGCTGATGACCGGACGCAGCAGCGCCAGCACCAGCAGCATCGCGGCGAGACCCCAGGCGAGCGCGCGCGGCGGGAACACATCGGCCCGACTGACGCGCTGGATGTGGAACCACAGGCCGAACAGCATCAGCAGCGGCACGCCGAGGTGGATGAAGACGAAGAGGGAGAACAGCCGGTCGCTGACGGCGGCGGCGCTGATGAAGTTGCGCGTCAGCGGCGAGGCAAAGAACGGCAGCCAGTCGAGCAGTTCGGCCGTGGCCATGGCCGAGAACTGACCGAGCTGGTCCCAGTTGAGCCAGAAACCGCCGATCGCGCTGATGAATCCGAACACCAGCAGCGGCACCCCGGTCCACCACGAAAAGCGCCTGAATCCAGTGTAGCGGCCGTGCAGCCATTCGCGCAGCAGGTGCGCCAGCATGACCACCACGAAGGCATCGGCCGCGTAGCGGTGCAGGCTGCGCAGCACACCGCCCAGCGCCCACTGCTGCCGCGACAGGCGGTCGATCGACAGGTAGGCACCCTCGACCGAAGTGTCGAGCACCGCATAGAGGTAGATGCCACTGAGTGCGAGCAGCCAGAACAACCCGAAGCCGATGGCCCCCAGGTGACGCAGCGGATTGGCGGCGTTGCCGAACACGGCGTCGACCCCGTGCTCGACACGCTGCCAGGCGCGCAGCCCCGGCCCTGCGGGTTGGTTCATCGGCGACGGTGGTGTGAGCACGGGCCTGCCCGCACCGGAACCGCTGCGAGGCGCGATCATCCTCACCCTGACTGCGGGCCCAGCGGCGCCGATTCGGGCAGCGGGCCACGCCGCGCACGCCGCCGACTGCGGGCTTCGAGCGCGAAGAACACGGTCATCGCCAGCGCAAAGGTCACGCCACCTGCGATCTCTAGGATGAGGCCGTAATTGGTGCGGTAGGTGCCGGTGTCGGGGTCGTACACCGTGCAGATGATGCGCACGCGCTCGATCAGTGCGTCCAGCCCTTCACGCTGTGGCATCGGGCCACCGCGCAGCAACTGCTTCAGCGGTTCACCCAACAGGTCGGCACGCAGTGCCTCGCCATAGACCTGCGCATGCAGGCGACCCTCGGCATCGACGACGCTGACGCCCAGCACATGGTCGAACCCGATCGGCGTGGCCTTGTAGCTGAAACCGAAATCGCGCGTCAGTGCATCCACCGACGCGGGGGGCGGGCTGAGAAAATCCCAGTTCGGCGCGTCGATGCCGTGCTGAGCGGAAAACGCCCGCATCGCAGAGGGCGAATCGGCCGGCTGGTTGAAGCCGACGCTGATGACGTTGAAGTTCTCGGCCCCGAAGGCATCGTAGAGCGGTTGCAGCGAATCGCGCAGCGAGCGGGTGCTGGTCGGACAGATCTTGAAGCAGCCGGTGTAGATGAAGCTCACCAGCAGCGGCTTGCCGCGATAACTCGACAGCCGCACCGGTCGCCCCTGGCGGTCCAGCAGCGCATGGTCGGCCAGCACACGTCCGATGGCTGCCTGGCTGGTTTGCCAGGCTTCGCCCTGCTCGAGAGACGGCAGGCTCGGCAGCGTCGACACGGCGGGTGGCGTGAAACGCGGCGGTTGCCCCGCCGGGGTGCCCTGCGGCGCTGCCGCGTACGAAACGGCGCTGCACAGGGCGGCCAGCGCCACCAGCGCGCGCAGGCTCGATCGGGTCAGCGCCCTGCTCGCTCGTGGGGGCGCGCGATGCTCATGTGCCTTCGGCTTGGGTCGCGGCATGTCGGGTTCATTCTGAGGCCGGCTGAGGTTAGCGCAACCAACCGTCGATGCTGGCCGCGCCGAGCAGCAGGCTGAGCTGCACCAGCGAGGCGAAGAATGAGGCCATCGCCGTCTTGCGGCTGGGCGCACACGCCAGCAATCGGGCCTTGTGCATGAAGTACAGGCCCCCACACAGCGCACCGGCCATGTAGATCCAGCCGGCGCCGAACAGCCCGGGTATCAGAGAGGCCGCCACCAGCGCAACGGCGCTGGCATAAACCACACGCGCGGCACGCGGCACACCCACCACCACCGGCAACATCGGCACACCGGCGGCGGAATAGTCGGCGTGGCCGGCGATCGCCAGGCTCCAGAAATGTGGCGGCGTCCAGAGAAACAGGACCAGCGCCAGCAGCAGTGGCAACGGCCCGAGGCCCGGGTCAGCCGCCGCCGCCCCGGCCAGCACCGCAAAGCTGCCGGCCAGGCCCCCGACGACGATGTTGGTCCAACTGCGCCGCTTCAGCCACACCGTGTAGACCACGCCGTAGGTGAATGCGCCGAGGAAGACGAACAGCGCCGCGGCGAAATTGAGCACCGCCCATGCGGCGCCCACCGAAAGCAGCAGCAGCGCACCGATCAACCATAGCCAGGCCGGCGAGTGCGCAAGCGCGCCGGTGACGAAGGCCCGGCCGCGCGTGCGGGCCATCAGACGGTCGGTGTCGTGTTCGACATACTGGTTGAAGGCACCGGCGCTGGCCGATGCCACCAGCACCGACAAGGCCAGCACCACCAGTTGCAGCGGGCTCAGCCCCGGCCCTGGCGTGACCGCCAGGCCGACCAGCGCGGTGACCATGATCATCACGCCGATGCGCAGCTTGAACAG